>NZ_JBIWEO010000019.1:0-85674 GCF_044762555.1 Pseudomonas sp. NPDC096917
CGGCAACGGCAACCTGCTACAGGCCAGCAACCTGCACAGCCGCTTGCAGTGGTTTCATGATGCGGCGGGTAACCTGCTGCGCGAACACCAGCACTACCTTCATCAATCAATCCCCACCGTCTGCGTGTGGCAGCACGAATACGACCCCCTGAACCAGCGTATCGCCACCACCCGCCCGGATGGCCATCGCGTCAGTTGGCTGACCTACGGCAGTGGCCACGTCCTGAGTCTTAAGTTCGACGAACACGAACTGGTCAACTACGAGCGCGACGACCTGCACCGTGAAATTGCACGCCACCAAGGCAACCACCTGCTGCAACGCCAGAGCTGGGACCCGGCCGGACGCCTGCAAGCACAACTACTGAGCCGCAGCGACGACACAGCCAGCCTGCTCAAGCGCGATTACACCTACGACCACGCCAGCCAACTGACCCGCATCAACGACAGCCGCCGTGGGCCACTGGCCTATCGCTACGACCCCGTTGGCCGTTTGCTCAGCGCCACCAGCCGCCTGGGCGAAGAAACCTTCGCCTTCGACCCGGCGGGCAACCTGCTCAACGAAAAACAGCAACAGCCACAAAGACCGCTAGAGCAAGACCCCAAACGCAGCACACTCATGGACAACCTGCTGCGCGAATACGTGGGCACCCACTACGCATACGACGAACGCGGCAACCAGACCAAACGCCTGTACAACGGTCGATTGAGTCAACTGCAATGGGACCTGTTTGACCGCCTGGTGGCCTTCAACGACGACCGCCTGAGCGTGGACTACTTCTACGACGCCCTTGGCCGTCGTATCGCCAAACACTCAGAAGCGCACTACCGAAACAACCCCCAAGCCGGATCGGGTTGGAACATCAACCAACACGCGCGCAAACAACGCGAACTGGGCTGCGACCACACCTTATACGGCTGGGACGGCGACACCCTGGCATGGGAAAACTGCCCGCCGCTGCTCGAGACCGACACCGGCCGCACCGTTCACTACCTCTACGAACCCGGCACCTTCGTGCCCGTGGCCCAGGCCCTGCGGCACGGCAACATCCGCCTGCTCAAACAGCCCGACTACAGCGGCGAGTACAGCCAAAAAACCGACCCGCTGTGGACCTACACACCCGTCGCACAAAAAATCGACGTATTGAGTTGGTACCACTGCGACCACCTCGGCACCCCGCAGGAAATGACCGACCAGAACGGCCAAATCGTCTGGAGCGCAGACTACAAAGCCTGGGGTGAAATCCTTGAACACCGTTCGGACACGGCCAAACAACAAAGCCTGAACAACCCGATCAGGTTCCAAGGCCAATACCACGACCACGAGACAGGGCTGCACTACAACCGCTATCGGTACTATGATCCGAGGGTGGGACGGTTCATCAGCAAAGACCCGATTGGGTATGCGGGTGGGTTGAACCCGTTTGTGTATGCGCCAAATCCAGTGGGGTGGGTTGATCCGCTGGGGCTTAGCCGAATTAGCAAACAAGGACGCTATCACGGACCAAAACCCAACTATCAGAACCCCGGCCATCATGACCTCACATCAGGAAACTTCAGAGGCGGGGGATCAAAAACATCACTAATCCCCCAAAACGCAGAGCAGCTTTACAAGCGGGCAATACCTGACTCCGAAGGGAAACATTGGTATGCCATGGACTCCGATGGTGTGATTCACCGGTTCGGGAATAGCAATGACGGAAATGTTCACTGGAACGGAGACTCATCGCAGGGGCGCGGAGTCCAACTCCCACCCGAAGTCGAAAGAAGGTTCAACGCGATGAGAAAAGACTGTATTTGCGGAGTAAAGAAAAAATGAAGGAAGTATTCGTGCAACTGGATACATTTCTCTCAAACGACAGAAAGCATATATTCTCAAGATGCCAATTTGTGTTCGCATCAACAATAATTGGAGATTTTGATCAAGTCACTTTAACAAACACTATGATAGGTGCATTTGAAGATATAATCACGCGCCTAAACAAGTACAAAGTTAAGAAATGCACTCTCAACAACCTAAGCAGAGAACTCATATCATTGGTATCACAAAATATTAGAAATTCCTGCCTACCAATTGGCATTGAAAGCTTCGACGGGGATCAGGCAGCTTTTTTTATCATTGAAAACGAAGAAATAATGGCACTTAAACCATGGAACTCAAAGAATATTTCAGTAGAAAAAATTACACTATTTCAATACAAGCATGAAATTATAAAAATAACTAAAAAACTAAAAAACTAAAAAATCAAAAAAAACGCCTACTGACCTGCCAATCATCTTAAGTGCATGGAACATACTAATATTCAGAGCGAATATAATTAAACGAGCTAAAGATTTTATCTTGGCTACACCGCCGACCACGGCGAATTAGTGATCGAAACCATCCCCAACACCCTCCTCAATTGCAAACCCATAGCAGGTAAAGGCAACTTGGTAATGTACCCCTTGGGCAAGGGATCACTCCCGATTGTTGCGGGTAGTAGCACCTATTCAGTCAACAGCATTCCGGTGGCACTCGTCGCCATGAAAACCTCCTGCGGAGGTAGCCTGATTGCGAATGGCTACCACGCATTGGCTCACCGCTAACCACACAACTCATCACTCTTTAACAACCCAACATCACCGACATTGGACAATGTATCGCCCATGTCAGCGTACTTGTTGAACCGCGACCCGCTTGGACGCCTGACCGCAAGCCACGCCGGACATAAGGGGGACGAAAATGGCAAACCGAAACCTTCGCCTTCGACCCGGCGGGCAACCTGCTCAACGAAAAACAGCAACAGCCACAAAGGCCGCTGGAGCAAGACCCCAAGCGCCTGCACAACGGTCGATTGAGCCAACTGCAATGGGACCTGTTTGACCGCCTGGTGGCCTTCAACGACGACCGCCTGAGCGTGGACTGCTACTACGACGCCCTTGGCCGTCGTATCGCCAAACACTCAGAAGCGCACTACCGCAACAACCCCCAAGCCGGATCGGGTTGACTCATCTATAGACAAACAAAACGCAGCACTAATAGATGATTGATTCAGTACTTAAGACCCTTGAAGGCATGCTGAAACTAGCCCGCGGGCCTGCAGGCAGGCTTGTCGCAGGCGTATAAGCACTCGAGGACGCCGCTCTCATGGCGTTGCTTGCGACGCTAACTTGGGGGGGCAAGCAAGGTTCTTGGTGTTGGCTGTGTGACGGCGAAAGCAATGGTTTTAAAGACTGTCCGATTAGCGCCGGGTCAATCAATGAGCCCAGTTAGTCGACCGCGCGGTGGGTTGAGGCGATGTTGCCTGTGCGCGCAACGGCGCGAACAAGCCGAAAAAAAATCCGAGACCACTACAGAGGCATCGGATTTTGATTTTTGACGGCCAAAGGTCAAGCTAGCTAGCTTTACTGACTGGCATTCAGCACAAGATCGTTTTTTATACCTTAGAAAAACTTATGCACGTTTTTTGCTAAAAAGTCATACCTTGAAATAAGCATTTAAATCATAAGGTTACGGCTGTTTTTACAAAGAAATCCAAAACTTGTGCACAAGTTATCCACAATTCGATCAGCTTGCGGTTGTCTCTTCTGGTACGGCGAGAGGTGGTAACGAACCCATGGCCCGTTGAGCGTCTTCATTCCAGGCTTGTACCCGGTCATTGAGCTCAGCAATGGCCCGTGGGCCGCTGCCATTGGCGTACATCGGCTCACCGATCACCAGCTCAATCGTGCCTGGGCGTTTGGCCCAGCCAGTCTTGGGCCAGTACTTGCCCGCATTGTGTGCAATCGGTAGCACCGGCAACTCGGCGTTCACGGCCAAGGCTGTACCGCCTCGGGAAAACTTGCCGACCTGACCGTACGGCACGCGTGTGCCCTCCGGAAAAATAAGCACCCAAACGTTGTCCTTGAGCAGCTCATCACCCTTTTTGGCGATGTGTTTGAGCGCTGCCTTTGGGTTCTCGCGGTCGATGGCAATCGGACGCAGCATCGCCATCGCCCACCCAAAAAACGGCACGTACAGCAGTTCGCGCTTGAGCACCTGACTCAACGGCTGAAAGTAGGCCGAGAGAAAAAATGTCTCCCAAGTACTTTGGTGGTTGGCCAGAATCACGCACGGGCGCTCAGGGATGTTCTCAGCTCCGGTGACCTTAACGTTGATGCCCAGAAACACCCGCGTCAGCCACAACGCGCAGCGGCACCAATACACGTTAATAAAGCGATAACGTGCCGGAAAGGACAAAAAGGGAGCGACAAAAAAACTCAGTGAGCACCACAGCAGAGAACTGGTGCCCAGCAGCAGGTAAAAGAAAAAAGTTCTGATGGCCTGCAGTATCGACATAGCGACTTTTACCGTTGCGGATAAAGCACGATTGAACAATTTGGCGCGCAGCGAGCTGGCGCGTGTTCAACCCTGCTTTATTTGTGGATAAGTTCTGCGGCGACTGCCGCCAGATCGTCAAATATTAGGGTATTAACCGGTAACACTTTGGCCAAAGTTTGTAGGCCTTTTCCGGTTTTTACCAAAACGGGCTGAGAATCGACGGCGTGTGCAGCCTGTAAGTCACCCAAACTGTCACCGACAAACCAACATCCGGCCAAATCAGCGCCGTAATGTGCGGCAATGGCTTGCAACATGCCCGGTTTGGGCTTGCGGCAATCGCAGCCTGCATCGGGACCGTGAGGGCAATAAACGATGAGACCGACCTCACCACCCTGCTCGGCCACCAACGAACGCAAGCGCTCGTGCATGGCGTCCAGGGTGGCGATGTCGTAATAGCCGCGGGCTATGCCGGACTGGTTGGTCGCGACTGCGACCGTCCAGCCCGCCTTGCTCAACTGCGCAATGGCTTCAATCGCGCCGGGAAGCGGGATCCACTCCTCGACAGACTTGATGTAAGCGTCGGAGTCATAATTTATGACGCCGTCCCGATCGAGAATCAGCAGTTTCAACATTCAGCCCTTAGCTCAGCAACGAAATATCAGCAACGCCCAGGAACAGGCTGCGCAACCGCGCCAGCAACGCGTAGCGGTTGGCGCGCACACTGGCGTCTTCAGCGTTGATCATCACCGCTTCAAAGAACGCATCCACCGGCTCGCGCAGCGAGGCCAAGCGGGTCAGTGCTTCGTTGTACTGACGGGCAGCAGCCATAGGCTGAACCGCTTCGTCGGCTTTCTGAATGGCCGAGTACAGCGAGAACTCACTGGCGTTGTCGAAGAACTTGGCTTCAACGTTCGTCGAAATCTTGCCTTCAATCTTGCTCAGCAGGTTCGATACGCGCTTGTTCACAGCGGCCAGCGCAGCAGCTTCCGGCAATTGACGGAACGCTTGAACGGCTTGCACACGCTGATCGAAGTCCAGTGCCGAACGCGGCTGCAACGCACGTACCGACAGGTAAGTCGCCACGTCCACGCCTTCGTCTTCGTAACGTGCGCGCAGGCGGTCGAAGATGAATTCCAGCACTTGATCCGCCAAACCGGCCGACTTGATCTTGGCGCCGAACGCCGACACGGCGAAATTCACCGCTTCGGTCAGGTCGAGGTCGAGCTTCTTGTCGATCAGGATGCGCAAGATACCCAGCGCTGCGCGACGCAGTGCATACGGGTCTTTGCTGCCGGTAGGCAACATGCCGATACCGAAAATGCCGACCAGGGTGTCGAGCTTGTCGGCGATTGCAACCGCCGCACCGGTCAGGGTGGTCGGCAGTTCAGCGCCAGCACCGCGCGGCATGTACTGCTCGTTCAGGGCCAGTGCAACATCTTCGGGTTCGCCATCGTTGAGGGCGTAGTAGTAACCGGCAACACCTTGCATTTCCGGGAACTCGCCGACCATTTCGGTGGCCAGGTCGCACTTGGACAGCAAGCCTGCACGGGCTGCGCGCTGAGCATCACCGCCAATGCGGGGTGCGATGAACGCGGCCAGCTTGGACACGCGCTCGGCCTTGTCGAAAACGCTGCCCAGTTGCGCCTGGAACACCACGTTCTGCAGGCGCAGGTTGAAGCTTTCCAGCGTCTGCTTTTTGTCTTGCTTGAAGAAGAATTCAGCATCGGTCAGACGCGGGCGAACCACTTTCTCGTTACCCGAGATGATTTGCTTCGGGTCTTTGCTTTCGATGTTGGCCACAGTGATGAAGCGCGGCAGCAGCTTGCCATCAACGTCCAGCAGGCAGAAATACTTCTGGTTGTCCTGCATGGTGGTGATCAGGGCTTCTTGCGGCACATCCAGGAAGCGCTCTTCGAACGAGCACACCAGCGGCACAGGCCATTCAACCAGCGCGGTCACTTCGTCGAGCAGGCTTGGCGGCACGATGGCTGTGCCTTCCTGCATCGTTGCCAGCTCGGCCACACGCTTGGAAATCAGCTCGCGACGCTCATTGAAATCTGCCAGCACGTGGGCGTTGCGCAAGTCTTCGAGGTAGTTGGCAGGCGCGGTGATGCGCACGTTTTGAGGGTGGTGGAAGCGGTGACCACGGGAGTCACGGCCAGCCTTTTGCGCAAGGATGGTGCAGTCGATCACTTCATCGCCCAGCAGCATGACCAGCCATTGGGTTGGACGCACGAACTCTTCTTTGCGTGCACCCCAGCGCATGCGCTTAGGAATGGGCAGGTCGTTCAGCGAGTCTTCCACGATGGTCGGCAGCAGGCTGGCGGTCGGCTTGCCGACGATCACCTGGCTGAAACGCAGTTTCGGACCGCTTTGATCGATTTCGCTCAGCTCAACGCCGCACTTCTTGGCGAAACCAAGGGCTGCTTGAGTCGGGTTGCCTTCAGCGTCGAACGCCGCCTGACGTGGTGGGCCGTCGATGTTGATGTTGCGATCAGGCTGTTGCGTGTCGAGTTGGGTCAACAGCACGGCCAGACGACGCGGCGCGGCATAGACTTTTTTCGCGCTGAAGTTCAGACCGGCGCTTTGCAGGCCTTTTTCGATACCGGCCAAGAATGCTTCGGCCAGGGTATTGAGGGCTTTTGGCGGCAGTTCTTCAGTGCCCAGTTCAACCAGAAAATCTTGAGCACTCATTGTGCAGCCTCCAACTTAGCCAACACTTCATCACGCAAATCAGGTGGCGCCATCGGGAAGCCCAGCTTGGCGCGTGCTTCGAGATAGGCCTGTGCGACCGAACGTGCCAGGGTTCGCACACGCAGAATGTACTGCTGGCGTGCCGTCACCGAAATAGCCCGGCGCGCGTCCAGCAGGTTGAAGGTGTGCGATGCCTTGAGCACCATTTCGTAGCTTGGCAGCGGCAGCGGCTGGTCGAGTTCGATCAGGCGCTTGGCTTCGCTTTCGTAGAAATCGAACAGCTCAAACAGTTTGTCGACGTTGGCGTGTTCAAAGTTGTAAGTCGACTGCTCGACTTCGTTCTGGTGGAACACATCGCCGTAGGTCACTTTGCCGAACGGGCCGTCAGTCCAGACCAGGTCGTAGACGGAGTCCACGCCTTGCAAGTACATCGCCAGGCGCTCAAGGCCGTAGGTGATTTCGCCGGTTACCGGGTAGCACTCAATGCCGCCCACTTGTTGGAAGTAAGTGAACTGAGTGACTTCCATACCGTTGAGCCAGATTTCCCAGCCCAGACCCCAGGCGCCCAGTGTTGGCGATTCCCAGTTGTCTTCGACGAAACGGATGTCGTGAACCAGCGGGTCCAGGCCGATGTGCTTCAGGGAGCCCAAGTACAGCTCCTGGAAGTTTGGCGGATTGGGCTTCAATACCACCTGGAACTGGTAGTAGTGCTGCAAACGGTTCGGGTTTTCGCCGTAGCGGCCGTCAGTCGGGCGACGACTGGGCTGCACATAAGCGGCGTTCCAGGTTTCTGGGCCCAGAGAGCGCAAAAACGTGGCGGTATGGAAAGTGCCGGCGCCCACTTCCATATCGTAGGGCTGAAGCACCACACAACCTTGCTCGGCCCAGTATTGCTGGAGGGCGAGGATCAAGTCTTGGAAGGTACGCACTGCTGGCGTAGGCTGGCTCACAAATTCACCTGTTTCTTGGGCTGCGATTTAAAGAGCGGGAGTATACCCGATTCGGTCGCGCCTCCACCTCTTGGAGCCTATATGCCACGTTGTTTCTGGTGCCCTGACGACCCGTTGTATGTGGCCTATCACGATCAAGAGTGGGGCGTGCCGTTGCGCGATGCGCATGGGCTGTTCGAGTTGTTATTGCTCGAAGGGTTCCAGGCGGGTTTGTCATGGATCACCGTTTTGCGCAAACGCGAGCACTATCGCAAGGTCATGTTCGGCTTTGATGCGCAGCGTTTGGCGGTCATGACTGACGCAGAAATAGAGGCCTTGTTGCTGGATCCGGGGATTGTTCGCAATCGCTTGAAAGTCAACGGTGCACGGCGCAATGCCCAAGCCTGGCTGGCCTTGAAAGACCCGGTGGCGTTTTTATGGTCGTTTGTGGGCGGCCAGCCGAAGATCAACCATTTCACCGTACGCCATGAGTTCCCGGCCGTGACACCCGAAGCCGAAGCCATGAGCAAAGCGTTGAAAAAAGCTGGATTTACATTTGTTGGCCCAACCATCTGCTACGCCTTCATGCAGGCCAGCGGCATGGTCATGGACCACGCCACCACGTGCGACCGCTACGCTGAGCTGTCCAACGCCGGGTAGAATGTCTGCCCTACGCAAACTTTGTGGGAGCTGTCGAAGGCTGCGATCTTTCAAATCAAAAGATCGCAGCCTTCGGCAGCTCCCACAGGGTATTTACGATTTTTGTGAGAGAAAACCCTGTGGAAAAGTTTAAAGGCGCCTTGCTGGTCGGGGCTTTAAGGGCGTTTGCCATGCTCCCGTGGGGCGCGGTACAACGCGTGGGCTCGGCCATCGGCTGGTTGATGTGGAAACTGCCCAATCGCTCCCGCGAAGTGGTGCGCATCAACCTGGCCAAATGCTTCCCTGAAATGGACCCGGTTGCCCGTGAGCAACTGGTCGGCCAAAGCCTCAAAGACATCGGTAAAAGCCTGACCGAGAGCGCCTGCGCCTGGATCTGGCCCGCTCAGCGCTCGATTGACCTGGTACGTGAAGTCGAGGGCCTGGACGTGCTCAAAGACGCCCTCGCCTCGGGCAAAGGCGTGGTCGGTATCACCAGCCATTTGGGCAACTGGGAAGTGCTCAACCACTTCTATTGCAGCCAGTGCAAACCGATCATTTTTTACCGCCCGCCCAAGCTCAAGGCCGTCGACGAACTGCTGCGCAAACAACGCGTACAGCTCGGCAATCGCGTAGCCGCGTCGACTAAAGAAGGCATTTTGAGTGTCATCAAAGAAGTGCGCAAAGGCGGCCAGGTGGGCATTCCGGCCGACCCGGAGCCTGCAGAGTCCGCGGGTATTTTTGTGCCGTTCCTGGGCACTATGGCTCTGACCAGCAAGTTCGTGCCCAACATGCTGGCGGGTGGCAAAGCGGTGGGCGTGTTCCTGCACGCGGTGCGCCTGCCGGACGGCTCGGGCTTTAAGGTGATATTGGAAGCCGCGCCAGAAGCCATGTACAGCACCGACACCGAAACAGCGTGCGCGGCCATGAGCCAAGTGGTGGAAAAGTACGTACGGGCTTACCCGAGCCAATATATGTGGAGCATGAAACGCTTCAAAAAACGTCCGCCGGGTGAGGCGCGCTGGTACTAGAAAGCCTTGTAGTCGCTGCCGCAGGCTGCGATAAGGTCCGCAGGACCTTCAAAAAGCAGGGTTGTTGCGCAACCCATCGCAGCCTGCGGCAGCGACTACAGGCTCTTTAGCCAAGCTGCTTATCCAGCTTCTTCACAAACACGGTCATTTCTTTCTCGGCCTGTTTGTCACCATGGGCCCGGGCTGCCGCAAGCCCCTGTTCCCACGCCGTGCGCGCAGCATGGCGATCCCCCGCCGCCAGATGCGCCTTGCCCAGTAACTTCCAGGCTGCGGAATACTTGGGGTCGAACGCTACGCAGCGCTGCAAATGCTCCGCCGCCCTGAGGTTATCCCCAAGGTCCAGATAACCCTTGCCCAGGCCGAAACGCAGCAGAGAGTTATCCACACCCTTGGCCAGCATTTTTTCCAGTGATTCGAGCATCTCTGACTCCTTAGAAAAAACTCAAACCCACGTGGAACAGCTTCTCCACGTCGCGAATATGCTTTTTATCCACAAGGAACAAAATAACGTGGTCGCTGGCATTGATCACCGTGGCGTCGTGGGCAATCAGCACTTCTTCGTCGCGAATAATCGCGCCAATCGTGGTACCCGGCGGCAGGTGGATTTCACCAATACGGCGGCCAATCACCTTGCTCGACTTCGAATCACCATGGGCAATCGCCTCGATGGCTTCGGCTGCACCTCGGCGCAGTGAGTGCACGCTGACAATGTCGCCCCGGCGCACGTGGGCCAGCAACGTGCCGATAGTGGCCAACTGCGGACTGATGGCGATGTCGATCTCGCCGCCCTGTATCAAGTCCACGTAGGCCGGGTTATTGATGATGGTCATCACCTTTTTCGCGCCCAGGCGTTTGGCCAGCAACGAGGACATGATGTTGGCCTCGTCGTCGTTGGTCAGGGCCAAAAACAGGTCGGCGTCGGCGATGTTCTCTTCAAGCATCAGGTCGCGGTCTGACGCGCTGCCTTGCAGCACCACGGTGCTGTCGAGCGTGTCGGACAAATAACGGCAACGGGCCGAGTTCATCTCGATGATCTTGACCTGATAACGGCTTTCGATGGCCTCGGCCAAGCGCTCGCCAATCTGTCCGCCACCGGCAATCACAATGCGCTTATAGCTTTCATCGAGCCGGCGCATTTCGCTCATCACCGCGCGAATGTTGGCTTTGGCTGCGATGAAAAACACCTCATCGTCAGCTTCAATGACCGTGTCGCCGCGCGGCGTGATCGGTCGGTCGCGCCGGAAAATCGCCGCCACCCGCGTGTCCACATTCGGCATGTGCTCACGCAGCTGGCGCAATTGCTGACCAATCAACGGGCCGCCGTAGTACGCCTTGACCGCCACCAGTTGCGCCTTGCCTTCGGCAAAGTCGATCACCTGCAAGGCGCCAGGGTGCTCAATGAGACGCTTGATGTAGTTGGTCACCACTTGCTCAGGGCTGATCAACACATCGACCGGAATCGCGTCGTTATCGAACAGCTCTTGACCGCGTGTGAGGTAGGCCGATTCGCGTACCCTGGCGATCTTGGTCGGGGTATGGAACAGCGTGTAGGCCACTTGGCACGCGACCATATTGGTCTCGTCGCTGTTCGTCACTGCCACCAGCATATCGGCATCGTCGGCACCGGCCTGGCGCAACACATTGGGCAGCGAGGCGCGGCCTTGCACGGTACGAATGTCGAGGCGGTCGCCCAAATCGCGCAGGCGATCGCCATCGGTGTCGACCACGGTGATGTCATTGGCCTCGCTGGCCAAATGCTCAGCCAGCGTGCCGCCGACCTGTCCTGCGCCGAGGATGATGATTTTCATGCCGTCATTCCCTGTTCTAGCCGTTAGCCGCGAGCGGCAGCGATCTTGATCAATTTGGCGTAGTAGAAACCGTCATGCCCGCCCTCTTGCGCCAACAGCTGGCGCCCGTGCGGTTGCTTGATACCAAACTGCCCAGCGATATCGAGCTCCCGTGCACCCGGTGTCCGGGCCAAAAAGGCTTCAATGACCTCGGTATTTTCGGTCGGCAAGGTCGAGCACGTCGCATACAGCAGGATGCCGCCGACTTCCAGCGTAGGCCACATCGCGTCCAGCAACTCGCCTTGCAAGGTGGCAAGGGCGGCAATGTCGTCCGGTTGGCGGGTCAGCTTGATGTCCGGGTGACGGCGAATAACGCCCGTCGCCGAACACGGGGCATCCAGCAGGATGCGCTGGAACGGCTTGCCGTCCCACCAGGTCGCGGTGTCGCGACCATCGGCAGCAATCAGCTCGGCACTCAGGCCCAGACGCTCAAGGTTTTCACGCACGCGCACCAAACGCTTGGCTTCCAGATCGACCGCCACCACGCCCGCGAGCTTGGGCTCAACCTCAAGAATGTGGCAGGTCTTGCCGCCGGGTGCGCAACAGGCGTCGAGCACGCGTTGACCGGGCGCCAGATCCAGCAGGTCGGCGGCCAATTGCGCGGCTTCGTCCTGCACGCTGATCCAGCCTTCGGCAAAGCCCGGCAGGTTGCGCACGTCGCACGCTTCGGCCAGCACGATGCCATCTTGGCTGTACACACACGGTTGCGCTTGGATGCCGCTTTCAACCAGCAACTGCACGTAGGCATCGCGGGTCTTGTGGCGGCGATTGACCCGCAGAATCATCGGCGGATGGGCGTTGTTGGCCGCGCAGATGGCTTCCCACTGCTGCGGCCAGAACGCTTTCAGCGACTTTTGCAGCCAGCGCGGGTGGGCGGTGCGCACCACCGGGTCGTGCTCCAGCTCGGCCAGCAAGGCTTCACTTTCGCGCTGAGCGTTGCGCAACACGGCGTTGAGCAGGCCTTTGGCCCACGGCTTTTTCAGCTTGTCGGCACAGCCCACGGTTTCGCCAATCGCGGCGTGGGCCGGAATGCGGGTGTAGAGCAGTTGATACAGCCCCACCAACAACAGCGCTTCAACGTCTGCATCGGCGGCCTTGAAGGGTTTTTGCAACAGCTTGTTGGCCAGCGCTGACAAGCGCGGATACCAGCGCGCAGTACCGAACGCCAGATCCTGGGTCAGGCCACGGTCGCGGACTTCAACCTTGTCCAGTTGCAGCGGCAGCGAACTGTTGAGCGATGCCTTGCCGTTGAGGACGGCGGTCAGTGCCTTGGCGGCTGCCAGACGCGGGTTCATTGCGCGGCGCCCAGAACGGTGCCAACGGCGAATTTCTCACGACGACTGTTGAAAAAATCACTGAAGTTCAGCGCTTTGCCGCCTGGCAATTGCAGACGTGTCAGGCACAACGCGCCTTCGCCACAGCCGACGATCAGGCCGTCTTTGCTGGCGGCGAGGATCTGTCCTGGCTCGCCTTTCGCGTCTGCCAGAGTGGCGGTCAGCACTTTCAGCGCTTCGCCATTGAGGGTGCTGTGGCAGATTGGCCATGGGTTGAAGGCACGAATCAGACGCTCCAACTCAACCGCCGGGCGGCTCCAGTCGAGGCGCGCTTCGTCTTTATTCAGCTTGTGGGCGTAGGTCGCCAGAGTGTCGTCCTGCACTTCGCCATGCAGCGTGCCAGCGGCCAAACCCTTGATGGCTTCGAGTACGGCAGGCGGCCCCAGTTCGGCCAAACGGTCGTGCAGGCTGCCGCCGGTGTCTTGCGCAGTGATGGGGGTCACGGACTTGAGCAGCATAGGGCCGGTGTCCAGCCCCGCCTCCATGCGCATCACGGTCACGCCACTTTCGGTGTCGCCCGCTTCGATTGCGCGCTGAATCGGTGCCGCCCCGCGCCAGCGTGGCAGCAATGACGCGTGGCTGTTAATGCAGCCCAGACGCGGAATATCCAGCACCACCTGCGGCAGGATCAGGCCGTACGCCACCACCACCAACAGGTCTGGCTTTAAGGCCGCAAGGTCAGCTTGCGCTTCTGGAGCGCGCAGGGTTGGCGGCTGCATGACCACAATGTTGTGTTCCAGCGCCAACTGCTTGACCGGGCTTGGCATCAGCTTTTGCCCGCGCCCGGCCGGACGATCCGGTTGGGTGTACACCGCGACGATCTCGTATGGGCTGTCGAGCAGCGCCTTGAGATGTTCAGCGGCAAATTCGGGGGTGCCAGCAAAGACGATGCGCAGTGGCTCAGTCATGGATTACTCACTTGGAATGGGGGGGACGCGCGGGAATAATCCTTCGAGATACCTGTAGCCGCTGACGAGGTACGAAGGCTGCGAACGACTGCGTAGCCGTCGCAAAACTCGGCGATAGAGTACATCAGGCATGTCCGTAGAGCTTGGATTACGGCCGCTTCGCGCCCGGTCGCAGCCTCGTGCCTCGACAGCGGCTACAAGAGCCGCGTCAATATTTGGATGTTGGGATCAAGCGTTCTGGCGGTGCAGCTTTTCCAGCTTCTTCTTGATCCGGTCACGCTTGAGCGTAGACAGGTAATCGACGAACAGCTTGCCGTTAAGGTGGTCGCATTCGTGCTGAATGCACACCGCCAACAGGCCTTCGGCGACCATTTCAAACGGCTTGCCATCACGGTCCAGCGCCTTGATTTTGACCTGTTGCGGGCGATCAACGTTTTCGTAGTAACCCGGCACCGAGAGGCAGCCTTCCTGGTACTGGCCCATCTCGTCGGTCAGGGTTTCGAACTCGGGGTTGATAAACACCATCGGCGCGCTGCGGTCTTCGCTCAGGTCCATGACCACGATGCGCTTGTGCACGTTGACCTGAGTCGCGGCCAGACCAATGCCAGGCGCTTCGTACATGGTTTCAAACATGTCATCGATCAACTGACGGACGCTGTCGTCCACAACCGTCACCGGTTTGGCGATGGTGCGCAGACGCGAGTCTGGGAATTCGAGGATGTTTAAAATAGCCATAAGTTTGATTGGGGCACTGTGTGAAAGATTCAAAAACGGTTGTCAGGGGGTCTTGAAGACTCGGCAACCTGTGCAAAACGTCTCCTTCAGAGAGAGCCCGCTCGGGCTCTGGCGTTTCACGCGAGCGCACATAATAAAGGGATTCAACACCGGATGAAACGACTTGCTGCCCAGCTGCATGTCGTGGGCGCCAGCCGTGGCGTGTCGCAGCTTGAAACCAATGTGTACGGCCTATGCGCAACGTTCAACTAAGGTTGGGTTTTGAAGCGTTATTTCAAGGACCGGTCGGGTATGCAACCCGGTTTTTCCCAGCGGTTTCCAAACAACTTGTTAACAGACTTATCCACAGGTTGTTCTTTTCGTAAAGCTGCTGAAACAGATCAAGGATGATCCCATGTCGATGTCAGATATTTCCCCGGCAGAGCTGGAAGCCCGTTTGCGTTTGCATCGCTTGCCCGAGGTAGGCCCGCAGCGTTATCACGGCCTGTTCCGGGCCTTTGGCTCGGCCAGTTCGGCGCTCAGCGCACCCGCCAGTGCGTGGCGGGCATTGGGGCTGCCAGCGGTGAGCAGCGATGCGCGTCGCAGCCCTGAAATCCGTGACGGTGCCAGCGCTGCAATGCGCTGGCTTGAGGGCTGCAAGCACCATGTGGTGTTGCATGATCAGTCCGATTACCCGGCGTTGCTGGGCGAAATCAAAGACCCACCGCCGTTGCTGTTCGTGGCTGGCGACCCTGCCATTCTGGAAAAGCCGCAACTGGCGATGGTGGGTAGCCGCCGGGCCTCAAGGCCGGGGCTGGACACCGCCGAGGCCTTTTCGCGTTGTCTGGCTGGCGCAGGTTTTGTGATCACCAGCGGGCTGGCGCTGGGCATCGACGGGGCCGCGCATCAGGCTGCACTAGACATTGGCGGGCAGACAATTGGAGTACTGGGCACCGGACTGGAAAAACTTTATCCACAGCGTCACCGTGTGCTGGCTGACGCCATGATCAACAGCGGTAGCGCAGTGGTTTCGGAGTTCCCGCTGGATGCCGGGCCGCTGTCGGCCAACTTCCCGCGACGCAACAGAATCATCAGCGGTTTGTCGTTGGGCGTATTGGTGGTTGAGGCCAGTGTGGCCAGCGGTTCGTTGATCACTGCCCGCCTGGCCGCCGAGCAAGGTCGCGAGGTTTACGCCTTGCCGGGGTCTATCCACCACCCCGGCGCGCGGGGCTGTCATCAACTGATCCGTGATGGCGCCACTTTGGTTGAAACCGTCGACCACATCCTAGAAGGCTTGCGCGGCTGGCGTTCGATGCCGTTGCCTACGCCTGAATTGTTTACTCACAGCTGTCATCCATTAGTGAAATTATTGCAGGCAGCGCCCCACACCAGTGAAGCGCTGGTGTGTGCCAGCGGTTGGGATTTGCCCCGGCTGCTGGCCGCGCTGACCGAATTGGAGCTCGACGGGCACGTAGTGCTTGAGGGCGGGCGTTGGTTTGCTCGCGCCAGCTAAGTACACTGCGCCCAGTAACTATTTGGAGACATTCAATGCTCAGCACCTGGCGCGTCCAACAAGCAGCACGAGCCATTCGCGCAGGCGCGGTGATCGCCTATCCCACCGAAGCTGTCTGGGGGTTGGGTTGCGACCCCTGGGATGAAGAAGCGGTGGAGCGCTTGCTGGCGATTAAATCTCGACCTGTGGACAAAGGCCTGATTCTGGTGGCCGACAACGTTCGCCAATTCGACTTTTTGTTCGAAGACTTCCCGCAAGCGTGGCTCGACCGCATGGCCAGCACCTGGCCGGGGCCGAACACCTGGCTGGTGCCGCATCAGGGCTTATTGCCGGAGTGGATCACCGGTCAACACGAAACCGTGGCGTTGCGGGTGAGCGATCATCCGCAGGTGCGCGAGTTGTGCTCGTTGGTAGGGCCAATCGTCTCGACTTCAGCCAACCCAGCGGGTTTACCGGCGGCGCGGACGCGACTGAAGGTTGAGCAGTACTTTCGAGGGCAGGTTGATTACGTGTTGGGCGGCAATTTAGGTGGGCGTAAAAACCCGAGCCTGATCCGTGATTTGGCGACCGGCAAGGTTGTGCGCCCCTCCTGAACGCTTCACCCCTAAACCCTGTAGCCGCTGCCGAAGGCTGCGATGGGCTGCGTAGCGGCCCCTGCTTCTAAAAGCGAATGTCCTTCGGCCCTTATCGCAGCCTGCGGCAGCGGCTACAGGTGGTGGGTTACGGCAGCAAAATCGTCGAGCCCGTGGTGCGGCGGGCCGACAATTCAATGTGTGCTTTGGCAGTGTCTTTCAACGCAAAACGCTGGCTGATTTCAACCTTGATCTTGGCGCTGCGGATCATCTCAAACAGCTCATCGGCCATTTTTTGCAGGTTCTCGGCGTTGTTGGCGTAGCTCGCCAGCGTGGGCCGGGTCACGTACAGCGAGCCCTTTTGCGACAAAATCCCCAGGTTTACCCCGGTCACCGCCCCCGACGCATTCCCGAAACTGACCATCAGCCCGCGTGGCGCCAAGCTGTCCAGCGACGTGAGCCAGGTGTCTTTGCCGACACCGTCGTACACCACCGCAACCTTCTTGCCGCCGGTCAACTCCAGCACCCGTTGGGCCACGTCTTCATGGCTGTAATCAATGGTCTCCCAAGCGCCCAGTGCTTTGGCATGGGCGGCTTTCTCTGCCGAGCTGACCGTACCGATCAACTTTACGCCCAGCGCCTTGGCCCATTGGCAGGCAATCGAGCCAACGCCACCGGCAGCGGCGTGAAACAGCACGGTTTCGCCGCCTTTTAACTCGTACGTCTGACGCAGCAAGTACTGCACGGTCAGGCCCTTGAGCATCACGGCGGCCGCTTGCTCAAACGAAATATCGTCGGGCAGCTTCACCACATTCGCAGCAGGCAACACGTGCAATTCGCTGTTTGCTCCCAGAGGGCCAGTGCCGTAGGCCACACGGTCGCCCACTTTAACGTTGTGCACCTCACTGCCGATGGCGTCGACAACGCCTGCGCCTTCGTTGCCCAGACCAGACGGCAGCTCAGGCAATGGGTACAGGCCACTGCGGTAATAGGTATCGATGAAGTTCAGGCCGATGGCTTGGTTACGCACCCGCACCTGCTGCGGGCCGGGCGCGGCGGGTTGGTAGTCGACATACTCAAGCACTTCTGGGCCGCCGTGGGCCCGAAACTGGATACGCTTAGCCATCTGCACTGTCCTCGCTGAATTGACGAAGGCCCTATCCAACGCTTTACCGTGATCTTCGTCAACTGTGGCGAGGTCGACTGCGGTGGTATGCTAGCCGCCCTTTGCCGCCGGCCCGCTCAGACGAAGTGCCGCGTAGCTTTGACCTAAAAAGGTGATGTCATGTCTACCCGCACCGAGGCCGTAAAAGCCTACTTGCTCGACCTTCAAGACCGCATTTGCTCAGCTCTGGAAACCGAAGACGGCGGCGCGCGCTTCGTTGAAGATGCCTGGGAGCGTCCAGCGGGCGGCGGCGGTCGTACTCGTGTGATCGAAAACGGCCATGTGATTGAAAAAGGCGGCGTCAACTTTTCTCACGTGTTTGGCAGCGGTTTGCCGCCCTCGGCCAGTGCTCATCGCCCAGAGCTTGCGGGCCGTGGCTTTGAAGCCCTGGGTGTGTCGCTGGTGATCCACCCACACAACCCGCATGTACCGACTTCCCACGCCAACGTGCGTTTTTTCATCGCTGAAAAAGAAGGCGAAGAGGCGGTCTGGTGGTTTGGTGGCGGCTTCGACCTCACGCCGTACTACGGCGTCGAAGAAGACTGCGTGCACTGGCACCGCGTGGCCGAGCAAGCGTGTGCACCGTTTGGCCCCGACGTGTACCCGCGCTACAAAGCCTGGTGCGACAGCTACTTCCACATCAAGCACCGCAACGAGCCGCGTGGCATCGGCGGCCTGTTCTTTGATGACCTGAACGAGTGGGACTTCGACACGTGCTTCGCCTTCATTCGTGCCATTGGCGACGCTTACATCGACGCCTATTTGCCGATTGTTCAGCGCCGCAAAGCCGACGCTTACACCACCCAGCAGCGCGAATTCCAGGAATACCGTCGCGGGCGCTACGTTGAATTCAACCTGGTCTACGACCGTGGCACTCTGTTCGGCCTGCAATCGGGCGGGCGCACCGAATCGATCCTGATGTCGCTGCCGCCGCAAGTGCGCTGGGGCTATGACTGGAAAGCCGAGCCCGGCAGCGCCGAAGCGCGCCTGGTTGACTACTTCCTGCAAGACCGCGACTGGTTAGCCAACGCCTGATAGAGCCCGAGGAGCGAACCTGATGGACCGTTACGTCGTTTTTGGTAACCCGATCGCCCACAGCAAATCGCCGGTATTGCAGCGCCTGTTTGCCGAACAAACCGGGCAGTCGATGCAATACGACACCTTGCTGGCGCCGCTGGATGACTTTAGCGGCTGCGCTTCGGCATTTTTTCAGCATGGACGCGGAGCCAACGTCACGGTGCCGTTCAAGGAAGACGCCTACCGTTTGGCCAACAGCCTGACGCCGCGTGCGCAACGGGCTGGCGCGGTGAATACCCTGAGCAAACTGGCAGACGGCACCTTGTTGGGGGACAACACCGACGGCGCGGGCCTGGTGCGCGACCTGACGGTGAATGCGGGTTTCAGCCTCAAGGGCAAACGCATCCTTCTCCTCGGTGCGGGCGGGGCGGTACGTGGCGCACTGGAGCCGATCTTGGCTCAAGGCCCGGCTTCGGTGACCATCGCCAACCGCACGGTCGAAAAAGCCGAAGTGCTGGCCGAACTGTTCAGTGATCTGGGCCCGGTGGCCGCCAGTGGATTTGACTGGCTGCACGAGCCGGTCGATTTGATCATCAACGCCACCTCGGCCAGCTTGGCCGGTGAACTGCCGCCGATTGCCAGCAGCCTGATCGAGCCGGGTCAGACCCTGTGCTACGACATGATGTACGGCAAAGAGCCGACGCCGTTTTGCGTGTGGGCCACTGAGCATGGCGCGGGTCAGGTCATGGACGGCCTTGGGATGTTGGCCGAACAGGCTGCAGAAGCTTTTTACTTATGGCGCGGTGTGCGCCCGGACACAGCCCCGGCGCTGGCCGAGTTGCGCCGGTTACTGGCGCAGTAACGCTAAACACTCCATATCCACTGTGGGAGCGGGCTTGCTCGCGATGCAAGCGGCGCGGTTCTTCAGACGCACTGCGCTGATCGCTATCGCGAGCAAGCCCGCTCCCACCGGATTTGGGGCAATCAGTTACCCCTCAAATAGAATTGGGCATTTATCCGCCCCCTCCAGCTTGATCAATTCCTCAACCACCTGCGCCCGCGCCCCGCGCAAGGTCAGGCTGCGGCCTAACCCCAGCAACCTGCGCGCTTCTTGGTGGAGCATCTCAACACCTGAGTAGTCGATAAAGTTGATTTGTTGTGCATCAACTACCACCCGCTTGCCATGGGTGCGCTGCAAACGCACTTGCAGGTAATGGCTGGCACCGAAAAAAATCGAGCCCCCGACCCGCAAAATCTCTTCATCCCCGTCGATCCACTGCTGAATACGCGGCCGCGAGGTGCGCTTGAGGTAGAAAAACAGCGAGGCCAGCACCCCGGCATAAATCGCCGTTTGCAGCTCCAGCAGCAAGGTGGCGACGCAGGTCAGCGCCATCACCGCGAACTCGGCGCGGCTCACCCGCCACAGCGCCCGAATACCGCGCGTGTCCACCAGCCCCCAACTGATCAATAAAATACTGCCCGCCATGGCCGGGATCGGGATGTGGGCAATCAGCGCCGAACCTGTGATCGCAAACAGCGCCACCCACAGCGCCGAAAACACCCCGGCCAGTGGCGAGTGGGCGCCGGCTTCAAAATTGAGCCCAGAACGGGTAAACGAGCCCGCTGACAAATAGCCCGAGCACAGTGCGCCGACGACATTCGATACACCCTGCGCGCGAACTTCTTGATTGGCGTCGAGCATCTGCTGCGAACGAACGGCTAACGAGCGGGCGATCGACAAACTGGTCACCAACCCCAGCATGCCCACCGCCACGGCGCTTGGCAGCAAGCGCAAAACGGTCTCAATATCTAACGGCAACGGGCTAAAGGGCGGCAGACGGCCCACGAATGCCTGTACCAATTGCACATGCCCAAACACCTGCGGCGCCAGCCACACCGCGAGGCTTGCCAGCACCAGTGTCATCAGCAAGGTTGGCCAGTGCGGCAGCCACAACTTGAGCGCTGCCCCCAGCACCACCGTCGCCACGCCCAGCGCCAGTGAAGCGGGGTCGAAGTCGCGAACATGGCGCATTAACGTCAACAGGCTGTCGAGGGCGGTGGCCTTGCCCTGCACATCAACGCCCAGCACATTGGGCAACTGGCCCAGTGCAATCACCACTGCCGCGCCAAGGGTGAAACCGAGCACCACCGAGTGCGAGACAAAATTGGCCAGCGCGCCAAATTTCAGCAGGCCCAACAACCACTGAAAAACCCCGGCCAGAAACGTCAGTAGCAGAATCAGGCCGATGTAATCCTGGCTACCGGGCACCGCTAGCGGGCTGACACTGGCAAACAACACAATCGAAATCGCCGCCGTCGGACCGCAGATCAAATGCCACGACGAGCCCCACAAGCAGGCAATTATCACCGGCACAATCGCCGCATACAGCCCGTACTCGGGGGGTAAACCGGCAATCAAGGCATAGGCGATGGACTGCGGCAGTGCCAGAATTGCCCCGCTCAGGCCAACCAGCGCATCTCGGCCTATGCTTGCGCGGGTTTGTTGGGGCAGCCAGTTCAAAAATGGCAGGATGTCAGCGCGGTTGAGCCGGGGCATAACGCTCTCGTTGGGCAGATGTATAAGGCAGACCCTAGCATGTACGTGCTGGCGAAGAATGAAGGCTGTGTAAGGATCGCGCAGGGTTCAAAAAATGCGTTGCTACGCAGTCGTTGGCAGCGACCACAGACCGTTTTTTAAGAGGCGCATATGCAACGAATCAAGGGCTACCATGCCCACGTCTATTTTGATGCGAGCACTGTCGAGCAGGCGCGCGCCTTGTGCGAAGAAGCCGCGCACCGGTTTGGCATCAGCATGGGCCGCGTTCACGAGCGCCCGGTCGGCCCGCACCCCGACTGGAGCTGCCAACTGGCCTTCGGCCCCGAGCTGCTCGGCATCGTCCTGCCATGGCTGGCGATCAACCGGCATGGGCTGGTGATCTTTATGCACCCCGACACGGGCAATGACCTGCTTGATCACACCGATCATGCGATCTGGATGGGCGCAGTGCGGGCGTTGAATTTGTCTGCTTTTTGATCAGTGAGCGACTCATTCGCATGTTTTTAAATTTTTTTCACCCCCTCAAACACCCCCACCTTCCAGCCTTCGGCAACTCCCTGATAGCCCCAAGCCATAACGGCTGAACGTTGGTCACTGCCATGTGTCATACCTTGCCATGAGCTAACGTAAGACACGTGTAGCCAGGGGTAGCGAATAGTCCTAAAAGTCCATTCGTGTTTAACTTGAACACTCGTTCAAGTTAAACGGTGGTCCGCTGCCCGCTCACAACAGGAGGCTTACCTTTGCCGAATTCGCTCTTTTTGCTCCCGTTTCACCTCAATAAGGTGCACATCCAATGAGTGCACCGGCGACGTCGCAGACGTCTGTGATCCGCATGAACCCGCCGGTGTTTTACTTTGCCGCCGCGTTCATTCTGATCTTCGGCCTGGTGGTTATCTCCATGCCAAAAGCGGCCGGGGAATGGCTGCTTGCTGCACAAACCTGGGCGGCCAATACGGTCGGCTGGTACTACATGTTAGCGATGACCCTGTATCTGATCTTCGTGGTCGTCACCGCCTTGTCTGGCTACGGCAAGATAAAGCTCGGTGCCGACCACGACGAACCTGAGTTCAGTTACCTGTCTTGGGCGGGCATGCTTTTCGCCGCCGGGATCAGCATCACGCTATTTTTCTTCTGTGTATCAGAACCCCTCACCCACATGCTCGCCCCGCCTCAAGGCCCGGCGGGTACGGACGCGGCCGCACGTCAGGCCATGGAGTTGCTGTTTCTGCACTGGGGGCTCCACGGCTGGGGCGTGTTTGCTTTTGTCGGCATGGCGCTGGCCTACTTCGCCTACCGGCATAACCTCCCCTTGGCCCTGCGTTCGGCGCTGTACCCGCTGATCGGTAAGCGCATCAACGGGCCCATCGGCTATGCGGTGGATGGCTTCGGCATCATCGCCACGGTGTTTGGTCTGGGGGCCGACATGGGCTTTGGGGTGTTGCACCTCAACTCCGGCCTCGACTATCTGTTCGGTGTGCCCCATACCCAATGGATTCAGGTGGGCTTGATCACCCTGATGATGGGTGCCGCCATTTTGGTGGCCATCGCGGGCGTCGACAAAGGCGTGCGTGTGATGTCCGACATCAACATGCTGCTGGCCTGTGCGCTGTTACTGTTTGTGTTGTTCGCCGGGCCCACCCAGCACTTGCTCAACACCTTGATCCAGAACATCGGTGACTACTTGGGCGCGCTGCCGACCAAGAGTTTTGATGTGTATGCCTATGACAAGCCGAGCGACTGGCTGGGTGGCTGGACCGTGTTCTATTGGGCCTGGTGGATCGCATGGTCGCCGTTTGTGGGCCTGTTCATTGCGCGTATCTCCCGCGGCCGCACCATTCGCGAATTCGTGTTTGGCGTGCTGCTGATCCCGCTGGGCTTCACCTTGGCGTGGATGTCGATCTTCGGCAACAGCGCTATCGATCAAGTGCTCAACCACGGCATGGTTGCTCTCGGCCAGTCGGCCATCGACGACCCGTCGCGCACGTTGTACCTGCTGCTCGAAACCTACCCGTGGAGCAAAACGGTGATCGCCGTGACGGTGTTCATCAGTTTTGTATTCTTCGTGACCTCGGCCGACTCCGGCACAGTGGTGTTGTCGACGCTTTCGGCGCGTGGCAACAACGCCGACGAAGATGGTCCAAAATGGCTGCGGGTGTTCTGGGGCGCGATGACTGCGCTGGTGACCAGCGCGCTGTTGTTCTCGGGCAGCATTGATGCGCTCAAGTCGGCGGTGGTACTGACCTCGCTGCCGTTCTCGCTGATCTTGCTGCTCATGATGTGGGGCCTGCACAAGGCGTTCTACCTTGAGTCGCAGAAGAAAATCGCCCAGACGCACTCATTGGCGCCCGTGTCTCACTCGCGCCGGGGTGGCTGGCGTCAGCGCTTGAGCCAGGCCGTGCACTTTCCGTCACGTGACGAGGTGTACCGCTTTATGGATTCCACCGTGCGCCCGGCTATTGAAGAGGTGAGCGCGGTATTCCGCGAAAAAGGCCTGAGCGTTGTCACTCAGCCGGATCCGGCCAACGACAATGTCAGTCTGGAAATCGGTCATGGCGAGGAGCATCCGTTCATCTACCAGGTACAGATGCGCGGCTACTTCACACCGTCGTTCGCACGTGGTGGCTTTGGTAAAAAAGAGCAACTGCGCAACCGCCGTTATTACCGGGCTGAAGTGCATTTGGCCGAAGGCAGTCAGGACTATGACCTGACCGGCTATACCAAAGAGCAAATCATCAACGACATCCTCGACCAGTACGAACGCCACATGCAGTTCTTGCATTTGGTGCGGTGAGGCCATGTGTGGGAGCTGCCGAAGGCTGCGATCTTTTAAAAGATCAAAAGATCGCAGCCTGCACCAGCGCCTACATGGGTTGTGTACCCGCCGTCAGTGAAGAGCTGGAGGTGGGTTTTTGTTTTCCTTGATTTTGTACCAGGCCACATACAGCGCCGGCAAAAACAACAAGGTCAGTAAGGTGGCCGAGATGATGCCGCCGATCATGGCGTACGCCATCGGCCCCCAGAACACGTCACGCGCAATCGGGATCATGCCCAGACTGGCCGCCGCCGCCGTCAATAAAATCGGCCGGCGACGGTGTTGCGTGGCATGCATTACGGCGTGCCACGGGTCGTAGCCGTCGCGCTCGAACTGGTCGATCTGGGTCACCAGAATCACCGAGTTACGAATGATGATGCCCACCAGTGCCAGAATCCCCAGTATCGCCACAAAGCCCATCGGCGTGCCTGTTGGCACTAAAGCCAGCACCACGCCAATCAGCCCCAGCGGGGCCACGCTGACCACCAGAAACATCTTCTGTGCACTTTGCAGCTGGATCATCAGGAAGGTGGCCATCAAGAACAGCATCAACGGCACCACTTGGGCAATCGGGCCCTGGGCCTTGGCGCTTTCTTCCACGGTGCCACCGGTTTGTACTGTGTAGCCCTGCGGCAGTTTGTCGGTGAAGGCGTTGATGGTCGGTTTGAGGTCGCTCACCAGGTCGGTCGGCTGAATGCTGCCGCGCACCGAGGCCTTGAGGGTCACGGTCGGGATGCGATCACGGCTCCAGATCAACGGCTGCTCCAGCTCATAGCGCACTGATGCAAACGCCAGCAATGGAATCGAGGTGCCGCTCGGTGTGGTGATTTGCAGGTTGAGCAGTGTTTCCGGCGTGTCGCGTTCGTTGCCGTTGGCCCGCCCGATGAGGTTGATCAGGTAGATGCTGTCCTTGACCTGGCTGACGGTCGCGCCGGTGACGATGCTGTTCATCACTTGCGCCACGTCTTGGGATGACAACCCGAATTGGCGGGCCTTGTCTTGTGCGATGTCGATGCGCAGCACTTTGCCCGGCTCGTTCCAGTTGAACAGGGTTTCGCCCACGTTGGGGTTGGCGTCGAGCACGGAGGCTAGGTCAAGGGCGTATTTGCGCACTTTGTCGATGTTCGGGCCGCTCACCCGGTATTGCAGCGGTTGGCCCACGGGCGGGCCCAGCTCCAGGGTGTGGACGTAACTGCCGATGCCCACAAAGTCATCGCGCAGGCGTTTGTTGAGCCGATCGATCAGCATGTCGCGGTTTTCAAGGCCGGTGCTGACGATCACCAGTTGTGAGAAGAAAGGGTTTTGCAGTTGCTGGTCCAGCGGCAGGTAGAAGCGAATCGCCCCCTCGCCCACGTAGGTGCTCCAGCGCACGATGTCCGGATCGCCCTTGAGCGTCTCTTCAAAACGCTGGGTGACTTTGAGCGTTTCTTGAATCGAGGCGTTTTGCGGCAGGTTCAGGTCCACCAGGATCTCGGGGCGGTCCGAGGCCGGGAAAAACTGGTTTTGCACGTAGGTCATGCCGACCACGGCCATCAAAAACATCACCACCGTGGCAATGATGGTCAGCCAGCGATGGGTCATGCACCACAGCAGGCTGGTGTCGAAAGCTTGGGCCAGTCGCCCTGGTTTGTCGGACTTGGGTTTGACCTTTTGGCTAAGGATGTGCACGCCCAGCACCGGCGCAAAGAGCACGGCCACCACCCACGACACCAGCAGCGCCACGGCAATAACCGCGAACAGGGTGAAGGTGTATTCCCCCGCAGAACTGTTGTTGAGGCCAATCGGCACAAAGCCGGACACCGTCACCAGGGTGCCGGTGAGCATCGGAAAGGCTGTGGAGTGGTAGGCAAACGTTGCGGCCTGTTGCTTGGTTTCTCCCAGTTCGAGCCGCGAGATCATCATCTCCACCGTGATCATCGCATCGTCCACCAGCAGCCCCAGGGCGATGATCAGCGCGCCCAGCGACACGCGCTGCATGGCGATGCCGGTGAATTCCATGAACACAAAGACCAGCGCCAGCACCAGCGGGATCGAGATGGCGACCACCATGCCAGCGCGCAGGCCAAGGCTGATGAAGCTCACCGCCAACACGATGATTACCGCTTCAAACAGTGCGCTGGTGAAGCCGTGCACGGCGACCTCAACCACTTCTGCCTGATTGGACACCATGTGCACGCCCACGCCGACGGGCAGGTCGGCAGTCAGGTCGTCGATGCGTTGTTGCAGCTGCTCACCAAACTCCTGAATGTTGCCGCCCGCGTTCATGGCCACCGCCAGGCCGATGGCGGGCTGGCCGTTGTAGTGGAACATTGGCGCCGCCGGGTCAACGTAGCCACGGGTAATGTCGGCGACGTCCGCCAGCCGGTAGAAGCGGTTGTTGACCCGCAAGTTCACCGCCTCAAGGTCGGCCACGTTTTTAAACTGCCCCGATGCGCGCACGGACATGCGCTCCGGGCCCGCTTCGATCACGCCTGCGGGGGTCACGGCGTTCTGTTCTTGCAGGCTTTCGAGGATGTGTTGTTGGTCCAGGCCCAGGGCGGCCAGTTTGCGCGTCGAGAAGTCTAGGTAGAAAGTTTCGTCCTGCTCGCCAATGGTCATCATCTTGCCGCGATTGGGAATGTCGCGAATCCCCAGGCGTACGTGCTCCACGTAATCGCGCAGTTGGCGCATGGTGAAGCCGTCGCCGGTAAAAGCGTAAATCGTGCCATAGACATCACCGAACTCATCGTCGAACCCCGGGCCTTGAATGCCCTGAGGGAAGTCGCCGCGAATGTCGCCGATCTTTTTGCGCACCTCATACCAGATATGGGGGATGGCATCGGCTTTGGTGGTGTCCTTCAAAAACACAAACACCGTGGACTCGCCCGGCCGGGTATAGCTCTGTACGTAGTCCAGCGAGTCCAGCTCTTCGAGCTTTTTCTCGATGCGATCGGTGATTTGCAGCATGGTGTCATCGACCGTGGCACCGGGCCATTTGGTCTGGATCACCATGGTTTTGATGGCAAAGCTGGGGTCTTCTGCCCGGCCCAGATTGAAGTAAGAAAAGAATCCGGCAAGCACGGCGACAAACATCAGGTACCAGACGAACGATTGGTGCTTCAGGGCCCACTCGGAGAGGTTGAACTTCCCATTCATAGCGAGCTTTCCTTGTCGAATCTGACTGTCTGTCCGGGGGTCAGGCTGTGAACGCCTGCGCTGACGACTTTTTCACCGCTGTGCAGGCCGCCCGAGAGCAGCACAGTTTTGCCCTCGCGCCGCAACACGCTGACGTCGCGAGGGTTGACGGCGAAGGTCTGCGGGTCGATGACCCAGACCCGGGTGTGGCCGTCGACTTCTTGCAAGGCGGTCAACGGCAACTGGAAGTGTTCGGCAATCGGGCTGCTGACGGTCACGCTCACCGAGCTGCCGAGGCGAAAGGCCGGCGGGGTCTGGTCGAGTGTCAGGCGGGTGCGCCGGGTGCGCGTGGCGCTGTCGGCTTGTGGGGCGATTTCGCGTACACGGGCGGTGGTGTTGACGTTCGGGTCGAGCTGGCCTGCGACCAGGAACACGATGTCTTTGGGCAGGGCTTCAGCCAGCGGCCCCGGCAGGTCGATCACCGCTTCCTTGATCTCAGGCCGCGCCAGAGTGACAACCTCTTCGCCCACGCTGACCACTTGCCCGGCCTCGGCCTGCCAAACGGTGATGACCGAGTCATGGTCGGCGCGCAGGTTGCAGTAACTGAGTTGATCTTTGGCCTGATTGAGCGCTGCGACGGCCTGTTGCATCGACGCGTCAGCGGTTTTGAGGTTGGCTTGCGCCGTGTCGAGTTGCGCTTGTGCGCCTACGCCCTTATTGAACAGCTCTTGCTGACGTCGGGCATTGGCCTGGGCGTTGATCAGTTGCGCTTTGGCCTTGGCCAGATCGCCTTGGGCTGCGCGCACATTGTTCTGCTGATCGGTGGGGTCAAGGCTGGCCAAAATATCGCCTTCTTTGACCAAAGCCCCGACATCGTAAAGGCGCCGCACAATGCGGCCCGGCACCCTAAAGCCTAATGTGCTCTCGTAACGGGCTTCGATATTCCCGGCAAAACGCCCCAGGTTTTGTGCCAGCTCAGGTGTTGCCACCACGAACAGCACCGGCCTGACAGGTTCAGGTGGTTTTTTCTCCGAGCAGCCCAGCAGTAACGCTGCGGCGAGCGGCACGATCCATAATCGGCTCATAGCGCCATCCCTCCGGCCGGGACGGGGGTGATTTCGACCTGCATGCCGGGGTGTAGCAATTGTCCGCCTGCGACCACAACCTGCTCTCCGTCCTTGAGGCCATCGTTGATGATCACGCTGCCGGTGAGGTAGCGCCCCACGGTGACGCGCTGCATGCGCACGTTGTTTTGACCGTCGACCACCCACACGGCAGGTTCCGAGACATCTTTGGTCAGGGCTGACCACGGCAGCTCAATGCTGGGACGAGGCGCGGGGGTCAGGTTGACGGTGACAATCGAGCCTAAATCCATGCCCTTGGGCAAGGTATCCAGTTGCACCTTGATTTGCAGCGTGCCGCTTTGCGCCGCCACGGTCGGGGTTATCTCGCGGATCTGGCCGTTGACCTTGATCGTCGGATCGCTCAGCAACGTGACTTGCACGGTCGGGTCTTTGGGCGGCTCAATGAACAGCGATTCGTACACGTTAAATACCGCGTCGCGGGCGCCGTCACGGGCCAGGGTAAAAATGGGCATGGTCGCTTGCACCACCTGGCCAACCTCGGCCTGGCGCGCGGTGATGATGCCTGGCGCTTCGGCGACCAGGTTGCTGTAGCTCAGTTGCTCGCGCGCATTGGCCAACTGAGCCTGTGCGGCGGCCATCGCGCTTTGGGCGCTGAGCTGCGCGGCGTTGGCGGCATCGTATTCACTTTGGCTGGTGTAGCCTTTTGGCAGCAGTTTTTGCTGACGGATAAAGGCCGCGCGGGTTTGCACCACTTGCGCCTGTTGCGCATAAACGCTGGCTTGCGCGGTTTGGACCTGGATTTTCAGGTCTTTGGGATCAAGGCTGGCCAATACCTGATTGGCCTGGATGTGGTCACCGACATCGACCTTACGCGCGATGATCTTGCCGCCCACGCGGAACGAAAGCTGCGTTTCGACCCGTGCCTGAATATCACCGCTGAGTTGAATGGGTGGCGCAAATTCGCGCGTGCTCACCTGCTGTACATAGACCCGTGGGGACAAAGGCTCTGTGGGGGCTTCCTTGCCACAAGCGGTCAGGAGCGCCAAAAGGCTTAAGCCCCAAACACACTTGATTCGTTGACCAGCCATGCAGACTCCTTTGCGTGATGCCGATTTACGGGACGATACGACAGACAGCGTAGAACAGGGTTTAGTGTTTGTGGGACTCTGTTTGCACCGACAGATCTATCGCGCGCCAAACCCGTAGCCGTTGCCTAGCCCGCGAGGCCGCGTGCGGTTGATCGCAGCCCTGCGGCAAGACCCGGAGTGCAATTGCATCGTGCTGGAAAAAAACCTCGGCCAGAACGAGGTGGTGGGCCAGCGGATGCTCGATCAACCCCCTTGGTTTTGGGCAGATTCAGCTCACTTTGCTCGAATGTCAGCTGCCTGGATATTAACCCGCGTGCTTTGGGATGGTTGAGATGAAATCCCTGTTGATGACGTACTGGCTTGAGACGTGGGCGATGACGCGAGGCTATCAGTAACAACTTCCTCGAGCTCTATGTTGGGTACAGCCGCATCCGATGCCGCTTTTTTACTCCACGTGAAGGGGCCCTTTTTCAGACGATGAAGAGCTGCTCCTACTGCGCCCCCTGCAACGGCTATACCGCTGATCACTGTGGAAGCTAAAAGGAGCTGAGTCGGCACACTGTTTGGGGCGTACTCAGCCATCGTTAAACGAGCAACGGTCACGCCGCTAGCGCCGATAGTACCTAATGTAGTTGCTACCTTGGTTACCGCTCTGAAGCTGGGTTCTAAGTTCCAGATTTTTTTCGCCGCACTCATGAATCCCATGCTGCGCTGTGTGCTCAGTAAGGCACCGGCAAAACCGATGAAGGCTGAAGCGAGTACCAGACTGAATCGCCCACTGGGATCACTACGATTCACCGGATCCCCTGCGCAATACGCATAGGCATTGATCCCGCCCTTGCCGAACGGGCTTAACGTATCGGGGCTATTAAATCGCATCAATATTGGGTTATACGCCCGATGGCCGTTGCCCAATAAGTAATGGCCAGTGAGCGGGTCGGGTTGCTCGCCGTTGAAGCCCAGCAGGTGCTCACAGCCTTCTGGGGTGATATGGCCATAAGCGTCATAGGCGCTGCTCTGGATGCCAGCGCGGCTTGCGCGTTGCAACACGCTGCGTTGTTGGTCTGTAGCCAATAGCAGGGTTTGGCTGGCCTGGGCATTGAGGGGGTGCTCGGCCAATAACTGATTGAGGTGCTGGAAGACCGAGCGCGACTGTATACCCTGCTTTTCAGTGGCTAAGCGTTGCTGATTGTAAAAACGTTGGGTGGCGGGTGACTGCTCATGGGCACTGCCAATCAGGCGATCCAACGGGTCATAGCGATAAGACATCTGCGTGCGGCGCATCTGAATCACTCCTTGGGTTGGGGCGTTCCAGAGTCACCTCGGCCTTACTTTTTGACTACCTGTGAAATCTGCTAGGTAGTTTTGCCAATCAATAAAAAACGCCGACGCTGTAATAGCCGTCGGCGTTTTCAGTGGCGCTGGCGCTCAATCAGAACGCTGGCAGCACCGCACCGTTGTATTTCTTCTCGATAAACGCTTTAACTTCCGGGCTGGTCAGGGCTTTGGCCAGCTTCTGGATGGCCGGGCTGTCCTTGTTGTCTGGACGCGACACCAGGAAGTTCACGTAAGGCGAATCAGCACCTTCGATGATCAGCGCGTCGGTGGCTGGGTTGAGGCCCGCTTCCAGCGCGTAGTTGGTGTTGATCATGTCCAGGTCGACCTGGTCCAGCACGCGAGGCAACAGTGCAGACTCAAGTTCTTTGAATTTGAAGTTATGCGGGTTTTTAGCGATGTCTTTTGGCGTGGACACAGCGTTGGTCGGGTCTTTGAGTTCGATCAAACCGGCCTTTTGCAGCAGGATCAACGCACGGCCGCTGTTGCTGCCCTCGTTAGGGATGGCAATGGTTGCGCCATCTTTGAGCTCTGACAGGCTTTTAATTTTTTTCGAGTAGCCGCCGAATGGTTCAACGTGCACACCGATCACTGTGACCAGGTTGGTGCCTTTACCTTTGTTGAAGCTTTCGAGGTACGGCAGGGTCTGGAAGTAGTTGGCGTCCAGACGTTTCTCTGCGACCTGTACGTTCGGCTGAACGTAATCGGTGAAGACTTTGATTTCCAGATCCACGCCTTCTTTGGCAAGGGTCGGTTTGATGAGCTCAAGGATTTCGGCGTGGGGAACCGGCGTCGCAGCGACGACCAGTTTTTCGTTAGCCTGTGCCAGGCCTGCCGTCAAAGCAGCCGCCAATGCGGTAAACAACAGAACCTTTTTCATGCAATGCCCTTAAGTAAATGACCGTTCGGATGACGGTTTTATTGGAAGTCAGAGCGGACAATACCTAACTTCTTTATGCCAGAACAATAATATTTATTAAGCTTCTTAGATCGTTTTGTTCGGTTGGCGCGGCCTGTTGTCTCGCAATCTTTTAAAAGATCGCGAGCAAGCTCGCTCCTATATCGCAGGTTAGGGCAGTAAGTTCTTCAGCGCTGCCAACTCCTGCGGCGTGGCGCTTTTAATAAACAGCTCAATCTGGCTCAGGCTGTCGGGCAGGTTTAAATGCTCGGGTTGGATCTCTTCGCCCGTGCTGACCAGCAGCGCAAAGTGAATCACGTTCTCCAGCTCACGGGTATTGCCCGGCCAACTGTGGCGCTCCAGCACGCGTTGCGCGCTGTCGCTGATCAGTGGCACCGGCAGGTTAAGGCGTTGGCTGTAGATGCCCAAAAAGTATTCGGCCAGCGACAAAATATCGCCCACTCGCTCGCGCAAGGCGGGCAACTCCAATTGCCCTTCGCTGAGGTAGTGATACAGCCGCTCGTGGAATTTGCCGGCTTTTACAGCCTGCGCCAGATCGATGCTGGTGGCCGCGACCAGCCGCACATCGACTGGATTAGGCTGATGGGCACCGACCCGCGTGACTTCATGGGTTTCCAGGGCCGTCAGCAGCTTGACCTGAATACCCAGCGGCAAATCTCCGATTTCATCCAGGTATAAGGTGCCGCCATTGGCTGAGCCAAACCACCCGGCGCGACTGCTGGCTGAGCTGTTGTGGGTGCCAGGGGCGTAGCCGAACAGTTCGGCGTCGGCGTAGGTCGGGCTGATCGCGCCGCAATTAACGGATACAAACAAACCGGGGCGGTCGCTGGCGCGGTGAATATGCCGGGCCAGCAGTTCTTTGCCGCTGCCGGTTTCGCCACGAATCAGCACAGGCAGGGCACGCGGGGCGAGCCGTTCCAGGTCGTCACGTAATTGGCGCGAGCGTGGGTCGACAAACACCAGTGCTTTGGCGCGAATACTCAGTGGGCTTTTTTCTGCGTCGGGAAAGGTCAACAGGGGTTGGCCAAAGGTTTTATGCGGACTCATGGCAGGCTCCCGCCCGCTGCCGAAGGGTGGGCGCGGGCGTTACAAAAAATTCAGGCTCGGCGCAGGGCCCCGTGCTCAATGCGGGTTTGCAGGCGATACAAAAACGCGAACCCTTGCTCCCAACGTTGGTGGCCGGACTTAACGTTGATATGTCCGGCGCCGCTGAGAATGCCGACCTCGGCACCCCATTGACGGGCGAACTCCATGGCGCGAGGCGCGCTGGCCGCTGCATCGTTGTCCGAACCGACGACTTGGCTGGGGAACGGCAGGGTTTGCGTCGGGATCGGTGCAAAGTTACGCAGAGCGGGCGCGCAGGCTGGGCGTTCGACATCGGCCGGGGCTACCAGCAAGGCCCCCCGCACCTGGCTCAGCAGGCTAGCAGGGGCGCGTTCTGCCCAATGAGCGACGGTGATGCAACCCAGGCTGTGGGCAATCAGAATGACCGGCGTGCTGTCGGTGGCAATCGCCTCGGCCAACGCAGCAATCCAGTCTTCGCGGCGTGGTGTCAGCCAGTCGGCTTGCTCCACCCGAGCACTGTTCGGCAAGCTGTTTTGCCAGTGGGTTTGCCAATGATCGTCAGACGACCCTTGCCAGCCCGGCACTATCAAATAGCGAATCGATTCGTTGCCCATGGGTGCATGCCTCCAGCGGTATGTGTGTTACCGAGTCAGTATAGGGACGGCTTTTAGATTCGCTAAGGAATAAGAAGCTATTTGTTAATAACCAAAAAACCATTCTGAGAGTGAGAGCGGGCTGCAAGCCCGCTCCTGCCGGATAGGCTGTGGTCAGCCTTTAAAAATCGTAACGGCCGGTCACGCCAAGCGTGCGTGGCGAGCCCAGCAACCCTTCATAACCGCCGTTGGCAGCGCTCCACAGGGTGGTGTAATAGGTTTTGTCGAAGGCGTTTTTCAGCCACAGCGATACGTCCCACTGACCTTGGTGAAAGTCCCCGCGCAGGCCTGTGGATAAGTTGACTACCGCATAACTCGGGATCTGTGCATAAGCCGAGTCTTCGACCGTGCCCACGGCTTTGGAGCGCAAGGCGTAGCTGGCGGTCACGTACTCTTCGAGGCCGTTGTTGAGGTTCCATTTGTATTCGCCATTGGCGTTGCCGATCCACTTCGAAGCGCCGACCACCTGATGCCCGCTCAAGTCGCATGAGGCGGGCGCGCCGGGTTGCAGGCTGACTTCCGGCGGGCATGGCGCATCTTTGTAAGACAGGTACCGCACATCATTAAACGATCCGTTTATGTTCAGCGTCAGCCCGCGCACGGGGATCAACGTGCTCTCGAATTCGACCCCGCGTGAGCGCACAGAGCCTGCGTTAGTCAGGTATTGAGCGCGTGTGGAATCGTCATACGCCGTGGTCTGGTACCCGTTGACCTGTGTCCAGAACAGGTTGGCGTTTAGTTGCAGGCGACGATCCCACAGCGTGCTTTTAACCCCCAGCTCGGCATTGTTGGCGCGCTCGGCACCGATCAGCAGCGAATCGGCCCCGGCGCTGGGTGCCGAGCCAACGGTGAGGTTCACCCCGCCCGACTTCTCGCCATGTGACAGGCTGGCGTAGCCCAGCACGTTGTCGTTGAAGTGGTAGGTCAGGTTCAGCAGGCCTGATGGGCTGGTACTGTATTGGTTCAAATCGCCCGAATCATAAGCGCCGACCCGCGCCTGGCGGGCCGTTGCTGCGGCGCCAGTGACAGAGGCCCCGCCGACCGGAGCATTGCGGGTCACCCATGCGCTTTTCTCTTCATAGGTGCCGCGCAGCCCGGCCGTGAAATCCAGCTGCGGCGTCAGGTGCCACGTGCCTTGGGCAAACAGCGCAAAACTGTTGGTCGAAATGTGGCCGTTACCCACGGTGTTCACGTTCGCCAGAGCCCCCGCCGGTGTGCCATTCCAGATGTCGGCCTTGGGGCCGTAATAAGTGAAGGACTGGTTGTCCAGATCGGAGCCGAAGTAGTAAGCCCCCGCCACGTAATCGAAGAAACCGCCGGTAGGCGAAGCGATTCGAAACTCCTGCGACCACTGTTTGTCATTCACGGACACGCCAGCGTTGTAAGCCGCCGGTACGTCCAACCCGTCGTCGTTGCGTGGGGTGAAATCCCACCAGCGATACGAGGTGATCGAGGTCAGCGTGTAGTCACTGGGCAGTGTCCAGTTGGCCTCCAGCGAGGTGCCGCCCTGAAACACGGTGACCGATTGCTGGCTGTCGAGGTTGACCTTGCGGTGTGAGCCGTCGACCAGCGTGGCCCCGGCTGCGGCGGCACGTGTTTCGTATCGGTTGACGCCATTAATGGTCGGCCCGGTACTGAACAGCGTACGGGTGCCCGCGCTGGAATCCTCTTCGTTGTAGTCGCCGATCCAGCGCAGGTTGAACGTCTCGCTGGGCTTGTACAGCAGTTGGCCGCGAAACCCTTCGCGTGCGCCGCCGTTAAGTTGATTGCCGTCGAATTCGTTTTTGATGTCGCCATCGCTGCGGGTTCGGTAGGCCGAAAAACGCCCGGCCAGCTCATCGCTGAGCGGCCCGGAAATCGTACCCTTGGTCTGGAAATAACCGTCCTCGCCCAGTGACGTTTCGATACTGCGCTCGGGGGTGAATGTCGGCGCACGGGTGTTGATATTGATCACGCCAGCCGTGGTGTTTTTGCCGAACAACGTGCCCTGTGGGCCGCGCAGTACATCCAGCTGCTCAATGTCCATCAAGTCAAACACCGCCATGCCCGGCCGCCCCAGGTAAACGTTGTCGATGTACAACCCCACGCTGCCTTCCAGGCCATCGCTGGCCGGGTTATTGCCCAGCCCGCGAATCGACACACTGGATTGGCGCGCGTGCATGTAGGCGACGTTGACGCTGGGCACCAGTTGCTGCAAATCCTGAATTCGGTAAACGCGTTGGGCTTCGAGGGTCTGGCCGCTGATCACACTCATCGGCGTTGGCACGTTTTGCGCGCTTTCTTCACGGCGTCGAGCGGTCACCGTCACGGTTTTCAATTGGCTGCCATCAGCTTTTGCCGGTGCGGCTTGGGTGGCCGGCGTGGTGGCAACAGCGGCTGGGTTTTCGTCTGCCATTGCCATCGAACCCGTGGTGCAGCCCGCCAGGAATAGCGCCATTGGCAGGCGTTTAACACGCCTTGAAGGGAATGGAAGGGCTTGTTGGGATGGGCTCATGGGCGGCTCCTGGTCGACGAAATACACAGCCTTGTATATTCCAATTAGTTATTTGTTTATGTTTTGACAGATATTTACTGCATAAGAGATTGCCTTTATAAGGAGTCCATCGAATGCATAGCCAATGCATTTCCCCGATATTTTTGATGTGAAAAATGCATATCGACCTGCGCCAACTTCGTCACTTCATCGCCCTTGCCGAGCAGCGCAGTTTTGTTGCGGGGGCGCAGGCGGTGAACCTCTCGCAATCGGCATTTAGCCGCAGCATTCAGGCGCTGGAGCACAGCGTGGGTTGCCCGTTGGTGGACCGCGGGCGCAAGGACCTGGCACCCACCAAGCAAGGCCAGTTGCTGCTTGAACACGCGCGGCGACTGGTCAGTGGCGCCCGGCAACTGACCAACGAGATCAATCAGTTCAATAGTCTGGAAAGCGGTGAGGTGTTGTTCGGTTGCGGCCCTGCGCCTGCTTCGGGCTTGGTGCCCAAAGCCATCGGACGTTTCATCGGGCGTTACCCCAAGGCGCGGGTGAATTTTCAGGTTGATGACTGGCAAAGCCTGAGTAAGCGCATGCTTAACGAAGAGTTTGAGTTTTTCATCGCGGATACCCGCAACTTCGAAGCAGATCCTGCCTACTTCACCCAGCGCTTGCGTCCGCGCCGCTGGTTTTTTTGCTGCCGCGCAGGCCACCCGCTGGCTCAACGCAGCAGCGTCAGCGCCGAAGAACTGTTGAGTTATCCATTGGCCGTGACCATCCGCCCGCCTAACCTGCGCAAAGTGCTGGTGCAGTTAAGTGGACGCCAGGACTACGCGCCGAATGTGGAGTGTGAAAGCCCGTTCAGTCTTTTGAGCGTGGTGCTGAGCAGCGATGCCATCGGCATTTGCGGCGCCTACAGCGACGTTTTTTTGTACGCCAAGGGCGACCTGGTACGCATTGAGGTCGACGAACTGGCCCAAGACCAGGACGCGCTCTACACCCGCTATGGCATCGTCAGCCGCTCATCGACTCGTCTTTCGCCCTTGGCCCAAGCCTTGATTGATGAAATCAAACAACTGGATAACAGTGATGACCATGATGTGTGTGGGCTTGAGAACTTCGCGATTTGAGGCATGCGTACTGTGCATCAAACCCATTCACCAAATGCGCTTGTCGCACGCGGCGCGCTCGCGCGAAATCGGTCACCTGATCTGCCAAAGGTGAACCCTCATGCCACAGCTGCAACCCATCAAAAACGTGCTGTACATCATGTGCGACCAACTGCGTCGCGATTACTTGTCGTGCTACGGCCACCCGCATTTGCACACGCCCAATATCGACCGCCTGGCCGCGGCTGGCGTGCGTTTCAGCCGGGCCTATACCCAAGGCACGATTTGCGGCCCGTCGCGCATGTCGGCGTACACCGGGCGTTATGTCAGCAGCCACCAAGTGGCCTGGAACGCGGTGCCGTTGCCGCTGGAGGAACTGACTCTGGGTGACTACCTGCGCCCCCATGGGATTCGTACCGCGCTGGTGGGTAAAACCCACGCCACGGCCAACGTCGAGGCCTTGCAGCGTTTGGCGATTGACCCGAACAGCCAGCAAGCCGAAATCTTGAATGAAGTTGGCTTTGAAGCCTACGCCCGCCACGACGGCATTTACCCTGACAGCCCGCTGTTTGACGACAAACGAGACTCAGCGCCCTACACCCAGTATTTAAAGGACTTGGGCTACGACGGTGCCAACCCGTGGCATGACTGGGCCAACGCGGGTGCGGGGGCCGATGGCGAAGTGCTCAGCGGCTGGAAAATGCGTAACGCGCACCTGCCCGCACGGGTGCAGGAACAGCATTCGGAAACGGTGTTCACCACCGACCGCGCCATCGACTTTATCCAGGAGCAAGGTGAGCAGCCGTGGTGCCTGCATTTGTCGTACATCAAGCCGCATTGGCCCTACATCGCCCCGGCGCCGTATCACGCGCTGTATGGCGCGGAGCACGTGCTGGCGCCGATTCGCCCGAATGCGGGCCAGCCAGCCAGCGAGCACCCGGTGTACAACGCGTTTCGCCAGCACGAAGAGAGCCAGAATTTTTCGCGGGACGAAGTGCGTTTGAATGTGATCCCGACGTACATGGGGTTGATCAAGCAGGTCGATGATCAATTGGGGCGGCTGTTTGACTTGCTGCAAAGCACCGGCCGCTGGGACGACACGCTGATTGTGTTCACCAGTGACCACGGCGACTTTTTGGGTGATCACTTTTTGGGCGAAAAAGAGTTCTTGCTGGAGCCTGCGGTGGGCGTACCGCTGATCGTGCGGGACCCACGCGCGGAGGCTGATGTGACACGTGGCACGGTCGATCAACGCCTGGCGGAAACCATTGATGCCTTGCCGACCTTTTTGCAGGCGCTTGGGGTGACGGGCGCTGAGCACCGATTGGAAGGGCGTTCGCTAATTCCGCTGCTGCATGGGCAAACGCCTGCGTGGCGCGAGTACGCGATTAGCGAATACGACTACGCGTTCCAGGCTCCGGCACGTGAGCGTTTGGGCCAACCAATTGATCGGTGCCGCATGACCATGGTGCGCAGTGAGCGTTGGAAGTATCTGGCGTATGACGGTTTTCGCCCGCAGCTGTATGACCTGCTCAATGACCCGCAGGAGTTGAATGACCTGGGTGACGACCCGGCCTATGCAGCGGTACGTGAACAGCACATGGGGTATTTGTTTGACTGGCTGCGCGGATTGAAGCGCCGTACCACTATTAGCCATCAGGAAGTGGACCGCCGCGCGGAGAGCTTTCGCTATGGTGAGCCAGAAGTTGAGAAAGTGGTGCAGATTGGGGTGTGGTAAACCCGTTTTGCTCGCGATCTTTAAAAGCAAAAGATCGCGAGCAAGCTTGCTCCTTCAGGGTGTTGTAATGGGCTAAGCGCCTTTTGTGGTCTGGCTGCGGTGCCCTTGCACGCTCACTGGCACATCGCCCTGCAAGGTCACGCGGCGCACGATGCGGTCTTGGGTGCCGTAGTCGTCAATGGCGTAATGCTGGGTCGAGCGGTTGTCCCAGATCGCTACGTCACCGGTGTTCCAGCGCCAGCGCACGGTGTTTTCCAAACGCGTAACGTGGCTTTGCAGCAGGTTGAACAGGTGCGCCGAATCAGACGACGAGTACCCCTTGATGCGTTTCACAAAGTGTCCCAGCACCAAACTCTTCTCACCACTCACCGGGTGCACGCGCACCACCGGATGCTCGGTTTCATACACGGTTGAGGTAAAGATTTTGCGGTATTGCTCAATCTTTTCTGGCGCGACCTCCGGCTTAGTGGTCGCGTAGTCGTATTCGTTGCTGTGCACGGCCCACAGGTTGTCAGCCAGTTCTTGCAGGTTTTTAGGCAACTTGGCGTATGCGCTGGCGGTGTTGGCCCATACCGTGTCGCCGCCCGCCGCCGGGGCCAGTACGGAGCGCAGTACCGAAGCTTTGGGGTAAGCGTCAACGAAGGTCACGTCGGTGTGCCACGAGTTGGCGCGCTGGCCCTGGGCACCGTCCAGTTCCATCAAAAACCGCGTGCCGTCACGCACGGGCACGGTGGGGTGAGCAATCGGGTCGCCGAGCAGTTGCGCAAAGGCTTCCTGGCTTTGGTCATCGAGGTGAGTCTGGTCGCGGAAGAAAATCACTTTGTGGGTCAGCAACGCCTGTTGAATCGCGTCGACGGTGCTGGCGTCCAGGTCGCCCGACAGTTTGATCCCGCGGATTTCGGCGCCAATGCGTCCGGCCACCGGGTGTATCTCAAGTGTTTGAACGTCAGGTTTTACGGCTAAAGCGGCAGTGCTCATTGGATGACCCTCATTGTTTTGATGGCTTACGGTTAGAGTGCGACGCAAAGGTTTAGCGGGAGGCGGCGGCAAGCGGTGGTGCAACCCACTCGCTGACCTGGAACGGTTTTCGGATCAGGCGTTGCTCGGCGGCCAGGGTGACGGAGTCCTGCAATTTGCCAAGGAACACGGGGTCGAGTTGCGAGACGAAGACTTCGCTGAATGTCTGGTCCTCAGTGTCTTTTTCAAGGATGTGCGCCGGGTAGTTGGCCAGCCCCGAGACCAGCGCGATGTAGGCCGGTTTGTTGGCCTCGTTGGTCAGCCATTGCACACCTTGTTCCTGGGCTTTAAGCAGTTTGGCCACGGCTTGCGGGTGGGCATCGACAAAGGCGCCCGAGGCCACGAGCACGCTTTGCACGCTGCCGGCGTTGTTCAGGTCTTTGGTGTTCAGCGGGATGTCTGCCAGGCCCTTGGCCTGCAACGAACTCAAGTTGGAACCGCCCCACGAAGCGTCGATTTGTTTGGCCGCCAGCGCGGCCACCGAGGCGTTGAAGTCCAGGTTGATGACTTTGAGGTCTTTCTCCGTCAGGCCCACGCTGGCCAGCGCGGCGTCAAAAGACAGTTGGGTCGCGGTGCCGCGAAATAGTCCGACCCGTTTGCCTTTGAGGTCTTGCAGGGTTTTGATCCCCGAACCCGGCACCACGGCCAAATATTGTTTGTTGTCACGTGCGGCGGCACTCAGCAGGCGCGTGTCCAGACCATTGGCCTTGCCGATGATGGCGGCCAAGTCACCCAGGTAGGCAAAGTCGACCTGGCCGTTGGCGAAGGCTTCATTGATCACCGGGCCTGCCCCTTTGAAGTACTTCCATTCAATGGTCACGCCGTCGTCGGCAAAGGCTTTTTCCAGCAACTGCTGGCTGCGCAGCACGTCGCTGATCCCGCCGCCGCTGTGTTGGCTGCCCGCGCTCAGGTCGGGTACAGCGATGCGGATTTGCTTTAAGTCATCGGCGTGGCCCAGCAATGGCAAGCACCCCAGCAAGCCCGCTAAGGCAGGCGCGGCCAGGCGGCGAAAGGTGTGTTTGAAAGGGATTGGCATGGGTGCTGCTCCTGAATACGGCGGGTATTGAGGAACAAAAAGTAGGCATAAGATTGAGCGAGCAATAAATACTAAAAGCGCACAATTTAGTAACAAAAAGGAATAAGCGTTCTCGTCTGCGGCTCTTGGCCTGATATGCATAAGTCGCACGGAAAATATTCATTTAATGCATTGGCAGCGGGTATCAAGACACGGCATAAAGGATGGCCTTATCTCTGTTAGATATGAATATCAATATTTATAGATCAAACGGAAATATACATAGAACGTTTGGTTGCGCCCGCACAACCGACAACGGAGGTCTGCGATGGCCAAAGCTTCGCTGCTCAATTTGCCTTTGGCTGCCTCACCGTTGGGTGTGAAGGCCTGGTTACCCAACGTCAGTCAACGAGCATTGCCGTGGCTGTTGCCGATAGCCCTGTTTTTACTATGGTGGTTGGCTGCTCGCGAGCAATGGATGAGCGAGCAGATTTTGCCGCCGCCTTCGCTGGTCTGGCAAAGCGCGCTGGAGTTGGGCGCCGGTGAGCTGTGGAGCCATTTGGCGATCAGCCTGCAACGTCTGTTTTTTGGTTTGCTGGTCGGCGTCGGTATTGGCACGGTGCTGGGTGCCACGTTGGGCTTGAGCCGTGTGGCTGAACGGCTGGTTTTGCCGACATTCAACGCGTTGGCACACGTGCCAACCTTGGCGTGGATCCCGCTGTTTATGGTGTTTTTTGGCATCGGCGAAGTGCTCAAGCTGGTGGTGCTGATCAAAGCGATTGTGGTGCCCATCACCTTGCACACGCTGGTGGCGGTACGGGATGCCCAGCCCACGTTACGAGAAGCGGCGCAGGTGCTGCGCTTGCCGCTGCACCTCAAGGTTCGTCGGCTGATCGTGCCTGCCGCCCTGCCCGGTTTTATGGCGGGTTTGCGTTTGGCGCTGGCGGCGGGTTGGACATCGTTGCTGGCTGTTGAGCTGCTGGCCTCCAGCGAAGGGATTGGCTACCTGATGGTCTATGCGCGGCAGTTGTTCATGCTCGACATCGTGTTTGTGTGCATCGTGGTGATTGGCGTGATCGGCGTCTCGATGGATCGCGGCATTGGCTGGCTGGATCAAAAACTGGTGCATTGGCCGCATGCGGCGACGGCGCAATTGACCCGTGGCCCACGTTCGAGCGGCTGGCAACGTCTGCAATCAGGGTGGTTGCCGCTGCTTCTGTTGGCGTTGTGGCAAGTGGCGGTGACGCAAGCGTGGGTCGACCCACAGATTCTGTTGAGCCCGTGGGCCGTGGTGCATGGTACCTGGAACGGTCTGGTTGACGGCAGTTTGCCGACGGCGATGGCCTTGAGCCTCAAGCGCACCTTGGGTGGTTTGGTGCTGGGTGGCGGTTTGGGTTTTGTTTTTGGTGTGGTGCTGGGCTTGTCGCACACCAGCGAACGGTTGCTGGGGCCGAGCCTGTCGGCGCTGCGCCAGATTGCAATTTTTGCGTGGGTACCGTTACTCACGGCATGGTTTGGCCTGGGTGAGTTGTCGAAGTGGGTTTTCGTCGCCCTGGCTGCTTTTTTTCCGCTGTTTATTGCCACCCAACGCAGTGTGGCCAACCTCTCGCCGCAACTGCGTGAAGCGGCGCAGGTAATGCGCCTTAACCTGTGGCAGCGCCTGCGTCTGTTGGTGTTGCCAGGCGCTGCACCGGGTATTTTCGCCGGGCTGCGTCTGAGCCTGATCTACGCCTGGCTGGGCACCATCGGTGCGGAATACTTTATGCCGTCCAATGGGGGCATCGGCAGCCTGATGATCGGCGCCCAACAACTGCTGCGCATGGACACCCTCCTCAGCGGCATGCTGCTGGTGGGCCTGACCGGCGCCCTGCTGAACCTGATTGGCCAACGCCTCGAAACCCGCGCAACCCGCTGGAGAAACGCATGAACGCACCTATTGTCAGTTTTAATCAGGTCGGTAAATCCTTCGAAGTGGACGGCCTGGAACTGGAAGCCATACGCGATTTCAATGTGCAGATTGCTGAAGGTGAGTTTGTCGCCATTGTCGGTTCCAGCGGCTGCGGCAAGTCGACCTTGCTGCGCTTGCTGGTGGGGCTCGACACTGAGTTTCGCGGCTCGATTGAAGTGGACGGCAAGGCCGTCAACGGTGTGGGCAGCGAGCGTGGGATCGTGTTTCAAGAGCACCGTTTGTTCCCGTGGTTGAGTGTTGAAGACAACATCGGCCTGGGGCTGGTCAACGAACCGCTGACCCCGGCCGAGCGTCAGCAGCGGGTCGCCGCGTTTATTGAACTGGTGGGCTTGAAAGACTTCGCCCGGGCGTTTCCGCATCAGTTGTCCGGCGGCATGGCGCAGCGCGTGGCGATTGCTCGCGGGCTGGTGGCCAGCCCACGGATTTTGCTGCTGGACGAGCCGTTCGGGGCGCTGGATGCCCTGACCCGCCAGCAAATGCAGGACGAGCTGCTGGCGATCCGCGAGCGGGCCAAAATCACCACCGTGTTGGTGACGCATGACGTCGAAGAGGCGATTTTTCTGGCAGACCGTGTGGTGGTGCTGGAGCCACGCCCCGGGCGGATCAAGCAAGTGGTCAACATCGACCTGCCTCACCCGCGCCATCGCAGCAGTTTTGAGTTTCATCAACTGCGTGAAGAATTGCTGCATGAACTGACGCGTGAAGGGCCTTATCAGCCGCCGGTGCGCGAGCAGATTCGGGATTTGCCATTGGCGTTTATTGCCTGTTGATACAAGGGGGAGTATTACAATCAGCTCGTTGCCCACCCGAGAGCTGCCACCATGAAAAGCCTGGTCGACCATCTGAGCCAATACGCCGCTTATCACCGTGATAAGCGCAATATCGTGACCCACTTTGTGGGCATCCCACTGATTGTGATTGCCGTGGCAGTGCTGTTGTCGCGCCCGCAATGGGCGGGTATTTCGCCTGCGGTGTTCGTGATGATTGCGAGTGCGGTGTTTTACCTGCGCCTTGACGTGCGCCTGGGGGTATTGATGACTGTTTTGCTGGGCTTGGCCGTATGGCTGGGGCACAGCTTGGCGGCCTTGAGTACGGGAGCTTGGTTGAGCTGGGGCGTTGGGCTGTTTGTGATCGGCTGGGTGATTCAGTTTGTCGGGCATTACTACGAAGGGCGCAAACCGGCGTTTATCGATGACGTGACCGGGCTGATTGTCGGGCCTTTGTTTGTGGTGGTGGAGCTGTTTTTTTTGTTGGGCTGGCGCCAGGATTTGCAGCGCGAGATAGAGGCGCGGCTGAGCAAGCCTAGCAGTTCTGCTAGCTATCTGAGGGGGCGTTAGAGGCTGATACTGGCAAGTCACTTGCAAACAGAGGTCTTTGCCATGGCTGATCAACACTACACCTACGATCCACTGGATCGCATTGTCGCTAGCGGACAGGGAGCTAAAACGGTCTCTCAGCGGTTTTACAACCAGAAACGACTCGCCACTGACATTCAGGGCACATCAACCCGCAGTGTGTTCGAGACGGGGGCATCCCTGCTCGCGTTTCATCAAGCCGACGTTAACAGCCGTGAAACCCGCTTGCTGGGTACGAACGTTCAACGGTCGGTGCTGGAAGTGGTTGCGCCACATACCACCCAAACGATTGCCTATACACCTTACGGCAGCCATTCGTCCTCTGAAGCCAGGCTGAGTGTGTTGGGCTTTAATGGCCAGCGCCCCGACCCGTTGACCGGGCATTATTTATTGGGTAACGGTGTACGGGCTTACAACCCTGTCTTAATGCGCTTTAACAGCCCAGATGTTTTGAGCCCGTTTCAAGAAGGCGGAATTAATACTTATGCTTATTGCGGGGATGATCCTGTTAATTACGAGGATCCTTCGGGATATGTGTTCATGCGTTTTTTTCGAAGTATTTTCGGCAATACTTCAAACCGCAGAAACAGCGTGCAAGAACTTCCTACTGCAAGCGGTGTCCAGAATGTGATCGCCGGTACACCAATACCCCGGGCGAGTCGCGATGTTTTAAATAGGGCAGACGATGTGCCAGCGCGGCTGCCTGGACGCAGTGTTCAAGATAGTGCTGGGCAAGTGATGGATCCCCTACCGACTTATCCCCAGATAGCAGAGGATTATTTGCCTACTTATGCTGAAGCTAAAGCTGCACAATCAAGAGTTAAAGTTGCACGATCAAGATCTCGAGTTGACCAGTTTATGGCACAGGGTCCAGATGCTACGCGTCCATTCAGGTTTCCAGTAGACACAAGTTATATCGAGAATATCAATACTATTAACCAATTCAGAAACGGTTTTGTTAGAAGTGGGCGGTAGCATCTAGCTGTTCACCAGGCTTTTGTCAGTTTTTAAACGCCTGATGCAACTGCGCCAAGGTTTCAAAGTGGTACGTGGGCGTGTGCGAGCTCAGTTCTTCAAAGCTGCCAAAGCCGTAGCCCACGGCCGCCGCGTCCAGGCCGTTTTCGCTGGCGCCGATGAGGTCGTGCTTGCGGTCGCCGATCATCAGGGTGTGCGCCGGGTCCAGCCCTTCTTCGGCCATCAGGTGAGCAATCAGCTCGACCTTGTTGGTGCGTGTGCCGTCCAGTTCGCTGCCGTAAATCACTTTAAAGTGCTTGGCAAAGTCAAAGTGCCGGGCGATTTCGCGGGCGTAAATCTGCGGCTTCGAGGTGGCGATGAACAGCTGGCGACCCTGCCCGACCAGTTCTTCCAGCAGCGGCGTAACGCCGTCAAATACTCGGTTTTCGTACAACCCGGTGACCGAAAAACGCTCGCGGTAATAATCTACAGCTTTCCAGGCTTGGGCTTCGCTGAACGAGTAGAACTCCATAAAGGCTTGCAACAACGGCGGGCCGATAAAGTGTTCGAGTTTGCTCAGGTCAGGCTCATCAATGCCCATTTTGCTCAGGCCGTACTGAATGGAGCGGGTGATGCCCTCGCGTGGGTCGGTGAGGGTGCCGTCGAGGTCGAACAATACGTTTTGATACTGCATGCAGGGCTCCAAAATAGGCGGCTTAAACGGGCTGGTCGTAACCTTCGGCCAAGTGCTGGTCTTTGAGTTTTACGTAGTTGCCAGCGCTGTAGGTAAAAAAGGCTTTCTCTTTTTCAGTCAGTTCACGCACTTGTTTGACCGGGCTGCCGACATACAGAAAGCCGCTCGCCAACCGCTTGCCCGGTGGTACCAGGCTGCCGGCGCCGACGATCACGTCGTCTTCAATCACGGCACCGTCCATCACGATGCTGCCCATGCCGATCAAGATGCGGCTGCCCACGTTGCAACCATGCAGCATGACTTTGTGGGCGATGGTCACATCATCGCCGATCAGCAGCGGGAAACCCTCGGGGTTGAATGGCCCGGCGTGGGTGATGTGCAACACGCAGCCGTCTTGCACGCTGGTGCGGGCACCGATGCGGATGCGGTGCATATCGCCGCGAATCACGGTCAATGGCCAGATTGAACTGTCGGCCCCGATCTCGACGTCGCCAATCACGACCGCCGAGCGATCGATAAAGGTGCGTGCGCCCAATAAGGGTGTGTGCTGCTGGAACGGACGGATGGACACAAATAGCTTCCTTCTTTAGCAGTAATAGGGCGTTACAGGGCTGCGGTCTGTGGTGATTGTAATTAAGATGGCCGTGGGTCTGCTGACGTTTCATTACACGTTAAGTCAGTGGTTCAAATTTTGCTGTGAAACCTCAACAGATCCTTAATTTCTTCTAGCCAAGGTGCCAAACGTGAGCGAGAACAACCCTCTATTGCAGCCCTACGACCTGCCGCCGTTTTCGGCGATCCGTCCTGAGCACGTACAGCCGGCCATCGAGCAGATCCTCGCGGACAACCGTGCTGGCATTCAAAAGATCCTCGCTGATCAGGGCAAGAACCCGACATGGGACGGTCTGGTGCTGGCGATGGACGAGTTGAACGACCGTCTGGGCGCTGCCTGGAGTCCGGTCAGCCACCTTAACGCCGTGTGCAACAGCAGCGAACTGCGTGATGCCTATGAGGCGTGCTTGCCTGCGTTGAGCGCCTACTCCACCGAGATGGGCCAGAACCGCGAGTTGTTCCAGGCCTTCGAAGCCCTGGCGCACAGCCCGCAAGTGGCTGACTTTGACCAGGCGCAAAAAACCATTCTTGAGCACTCGCTGCGCGATTTCCGCTTGTCGGGTATTGATCTGCCAGAAGCCGAGCAGAAGCGTTATGCCCACGTGCAGAGCAAACTCTCGGAGCTGGGCAGCAAGTTCTCTAACCAGTTGCTGGACGCGACTCAGGCCTGGACCAAGCACATTACCGACGAAGCCGCACTGGCGGGCCTGACTGACTCGGCCAAGGCCCAAATGGCCGCCGCTGCACAGGCCAAAGGTCTGGATGGCTGGTTGATCTCGCTCGAATTCCCAAGCTACTACCCGGTCATGACCTACGCCGAAGACCGCGCCCTGCGTGAGGAAGTCTACGCGGCGTACTGCACCCGTGCGTCGGACCAAGGCCCCAATGCCGGTAAGTTTGATAACGGCCCGGTGATGGAGCAAATCCTCGATCTGCGCCAGGAACTGGCCAAGTTGCTGGGCTTCGGCAGCTTTGCCGAGCTGAGCCTGGCGACCAAAATGGCTGAGACTCCGGATCAGGTGCTGACCTTCCTGCGTGATCTGGCCAAGCGCACCAAGCCGTTCGCGGCCCGCGACCTTGAGCAATTGCAAGCCTATGCCAGCGAGCAAGGCTGCTCGGAATTGAAAAGCTGGGACACAGGCTTCTTCGGCGAGAAACTGCGCGAGCAACGTTACAGCGTGTCTCAAGAAGCACTGCGCGCCTACTTCCCGATCGACACCGTGCTGGATGGCTTGTTTGCCATCGTGCATCGCCTTTACGGGATCGAAATTGCCGAGATCAAAGGCTTTGACACTTGGCACCCGGATGTTCGCCTGTTCGAAATCAAGGAAAACGGCGAGCGCATCGGGCGCTTCTTCTTTGACCTGTATGCTCGCGCCAACAAGCGCGGTGGTGCATGGATGGACGGCGCGCGCGACCGTCGCCGCACAGCGGCTGGCGTGTTGCAGAGCCCGGTGGCCAATCTGGTGTGCAATTTCACGCCAGCGGTATCAGGCAAGCCTGCGCTGCTGACCCACGACGAAGTGACGACCCTGTTCCACGAATTCGGCCACGGCCTGCACCACATGCTGACTGAAATCGAACACGCAGGCGTGTCCGGTATCAACGGCGTGGCGTGGGATGCGGTCGAGTTGCCAAGCCAGTTCATGGAAAACTGGTGCTGGGAGCCCGAAGGTCTGGCGCTGATTTCCAGCCACTACGAAACCGGCGAAGCACTGCCTAAAGACCTGCTGGACAAAATGCTTGCGGCCAAGAACTTCCAGTCAGGGCTGATGATGGTTCGCCAGCTGGAGTTCTCGCTGTTTGACTTCGAACTGCACGCCACCCACGGCGATGGCCGCGGTGTGGCGCAGGTGCTGGACAGCATTCGCGATGAAGTCTCGGTGATGCGTCCACCGGCGTACAACCGCTTCCCCAACAGCTTCGCGCATATTTTTGCGGGCGGTTACGCAGCGGGTTACTACAGCTACAAATGGGCTGAAGTGTTGTCGGCGGATGCCTTTTCGCGCTTCGAAGAAGAAGGCGTATTCAACCCACAAACCGGCAAGGCATTCCGTCAGGCGATTCTGGCGCGGGGTGGCTCGCTGGCACCGATGGAACTGTTCAAGGACTTCCGTGGCCGTGAGCCGTCAATAGACGCCCTCTTGCGCCACAGCGGTCTGACCGAGGATGCGGCAGCATGAGTGATGCACCGGTAAACGTGACAAAAAAACGCTTTATCGCCGGGGCTGTTTGCCCGGCGTGCAGCGAGCCCGACAAGTTGATGATGTGGAACGAAGACGAAGTGCCGCACCGCGAATGCGTGGCCTGCGGTTACTCCGACACGCTGAACGAGCAAGGCCTGTCGGTGCCCAAGGAATTGGGTACGCGGGTCAATACCTCCGCGCTGAAAAAAGCACCGGACCCCAAAGTCCAAGCGGTGCAGTTCTTCCCTAATCCGAAGCTGAAAAAGCCTTAAAAGACAAAAGCTAAAAGCCCATCACCCTCTCCCTTCGGGAGAGGGTTGGGGTGAGGGCGTTTTCAAGCCTTCTGCCACACCTTCGGCTTAAAGAACAACGTCTCGCCACGGGCCAGTTCGGTGAGGCTGTCGTGGTCTTTGACCACTTCAACTTCGATCAGCTCGTTTTGACCTTCAACCTTCAACGTCACCCGGGTCGTGGCGCCCAGTGGGCGGATGTCACGCACTTGTGCTGCGTGGTGGTCTTCGAGTTCGTGACGTGACAACGACACTTCGTGCGGACGGAACAGCACGTGCTGGTCTTCGCCGATGTGCAGGCGGTTAGAGTCGCCCAGAAAGTGGTACACGAAATCGCTGGCGGGGTTTTCGTAGACTTGCCCCGGCGAACCAATTTGCTCGATCACGCCTTTGTTCATGACCACGATGCGGTCAGCGACTTCCATCGCTTCTTCCTGGTCGTGGGTCACGAAAACTGAGGTCAGGTTGATGTCTTCGTGCAGGCGTGCAAGCCAGCGACGCAGTTCTTTACGCACCTTGGCGTCGAGGGCGCCGAACGGTTCGTCGAGCAGCAGCACTTTGGGCTCGACCGCCAAGGCGCGAGCCAGGGCGATACGCTGGCGCTGACCGCCAGAAAGCTGCTCGGGGTAGCGGTCGGAGAGCCAGTCCAGCTGCACCATGTTCAGCAGTTCATGGACTTTTTCTGCGATGCGGCTTTCATTCGGGCGCTGGTTTTTGGGCTTCATGCGCAGGCCGAAAGCCACGTTGTCAAATACCGTCATGTGACGGAACAGCGCGTAATGCTGGAACACAAAGCCGACGTTGCGATCACGCACGTCATGCCCCGAGACGTCTTCACCGTGGAATACGATGTTGCCCTGATCGGGGGTTTCAAGGCCCGCGATGATGCGCAACAACGTGGTTTTGCCACAGCCCGACGGGCCGAGCAGGGCCACCAGCTCGCCGCTTTGAATGTCCAGGTTGATGCTGTTCAGTGCCTTGAAGGCATTGAAGTTCTTGCTGACGTTACGGACTTCGATCGACATGGTTTATTCCTCCGCGGCGCTGGCGCGCAGGCGGTTAATACGGGATTCGCTCCACTGCTTGAGCAGCAAGATGAAGAGCGCCAGGATCAGCAACAGGGTGGCCACAGCGAAGGCGGCGACGTGGTTGTATTCGTTGTAGAGGATCTCGACGTGCAGCGGCAGGGTGTTGGTTACCCCGCGAATGTGCCCGGAAACCACCGACACTGCGCCGAATTCGCCCATCGCACGCGCCGTACACAACACAACGCCGTAGATCAGGCCCCATTTGATGTTGGGCACGGTCACATGCCAGAACATCTGCCAGCCGTTGGCCCCCAGCAGGCGTGCAGCTTCTTCTTCCTGGGTGCCCTGCTCTTGCATCAGCGGGATCAGTTCACGGGCCACGAAGGGCACGGTGACGAAGATGGTGGCCAGCACGATACCCGGCAAGGCGAAGACGATCTGGATGTCGTGGTCTTGCAGCCATTGTCCGAAGAAGCCTTGCGCGCCGAACATCAGCACGTACACCAGACCGGCAATAACGGGCGAGACCGAAAATGGCAGGTCGATCAGGGTGACCAGGATACTTTTGCCACGAAAGCTGTATTTGCTCACGCACCACGCGGCGCTGACGCCGAACAGCAGGTTGAGTGGCACCGAAATGACCACTGCGATGATGGTCAGCTTGAGGGCCGACAGTGCGTCAGGCTCAAGAATTGCGTCAAAGAATGCACCGAAACCCAGCTTCAGGCCCTGCGACACCACGATGAGCAATGGCAGCAGCAGAAAGACAATGAAGAACAACCAGCCGAGAGCGATCAGCACCCGGCGTGAACCCGGGCTGCCCCGGCGGGCGGCGTTGGCGGCAGACGCCGCGCTTACTGTTGAACTGGACATGCGCTGGCCTCCTTCAGGATGGGGTTTCGATGCGGCGCTGAATCAAGTTAATGATCAGCAGCAAAATGAAGGAAACCACCAGCATCATCACGCCAATGGCGGTCGCGCCGGTGTAGTCGTACTGGTCGAGCTTGACCATGATCAGCAGCGGCAAAATCTCGGTTTTCATCGGCATATTACCGGCGATGAAAATCACCGAGCCGTACTCGCCAACACCCCGGGCGAAGGCCAGCGCAAAACCGGTCAACCAGGCGGGCAGCAGAGCCGGCACCAGGATGTAGCGGAACACTTGCAGTGGCTTGGCGCCGAGGCAGGCCGCGGCTTCTTCGACTTCACGCGGAATGTCAGCCAACACCGGTTGCACGGTACGCACCACGAACGGCAGAGTGACGAACGTCAGTGCCAGGGTGATACCCATCGGGGTGTAAGCGATTTTAAAACCCAGGTCGGTGGCGAGCTGTCCGATCCAGCCGTTTGGGGCGTACAGCGCGGTCAGTGCGATACCGGCCACGGCGGTCGGCAGGGCAAACGGCAGGTCGATCATCGCGTCGATAATCTTGCGACCGGGGAAGGTGTAACGCACCAGGACCCAGGCCAGGACGGTGCCGATTACGCCATTGATAATGGCGGCGACGAAAGCAGTACCAAAGCTTAGCTTGAGCGCAGCCAACACCCGCGGGGCGGTGATGATGGCCCAGAACTGGTCCCAAGTGAGTTGGGCGGCATGCACGAACATGGCGGCCAGCGGTATAAGCACAATGAGGCTGAGGTACACCAAGGTGTAGCCCAGCGTCAGCCCGAAGCCGGGTATGACGGGGGAGATACGACGTGACATAAGAGTCCTTGGTTAACGCACGAAGCCCGCAACTCAGTCGCGGGCTCTATGTTCTAGCTTTAAGCGCGACTTGACGTCGCGCCCCACAGGTTATTGCGCCTGGTAGATCTGGTCGAACACGCCACCGTCATTGAAAAATTTCGGCTGCGCAGTTTTCCAGCCGCCGAAGTCTTTGTCGATAGTCACAAGATCCAGTGTCGGAAATTGTTTGGCGTATTTAGCGGCAACGTCCTTGTCGCGAGGGCGGTAGAAGTTCTTGGCGGCGATCTCCTGACCCGCCGGGCTATACAGGTGTTCGAGGTACGCCTTGGCGATCTCGGAGTTGCCTTTTTTCTCGGCGTTTTTGTCGACTACAGCTACCGGTGGCTCAGCCAGAATCGACAGCGAAGGCACGACGATCTCGAATTTGTCAGCGCCGCCGTCTTCTTTCAGTGCCAGGAAGGCTTCGTTTTCCCAGGCCAGCAACACGTCACCCTGACCGTTGTTGACGAAGGTAATGGTCGAGCCGCGGGCACCGGTGTCCAGTACCGGAACGTGCTTGAACAACGCTTTGACGTACTCTTTGGCTTTGGTTTCGTCGCCGCCGTTGGCTTTCAGGCCGTAGGCGTAGGCCGCGAGGAAGTTCCAGCGAGCGCCGCCGCTGGTTTTTGGGTTCGGGGTAATGACCGAAACGTCATCCTTAACCAGGTCGCCCCAGTCCTTGATGCCTTTAGGGTTGCCTTTGCGCACCAGGAAAACGATGGTCGAGGTATAAGGCGTGCTGGAATCCGGGAGGCGGGTTTGCCAGTTTTCCGGCAGCGAGCCTTTGTTCAATTTGGCGATTTCGTCGATGTCACCGGCCAAGGCAAGGGTCACGACATCTGCGCGCAAGCCATCGATCACGGCGCGAGCTTGTTTACCCGAGCCGCCGTGAGATTGCTGGATTTTGACGTCGTCGCCCGGGTGGCTTTGTTTCCAAAAGTGGGTGAATTCGGCGTTGTAATCCTGATACAGCTCGCGGGTCGGATCGTAAGAGACGTTGAGTAGTTCGTAATCTTTGGCTACAGCGGAGCCAGCAAAAATGGCACTGGCCAGCGCGGCCAAAGCGTAACGGCGTAGGGACATAGGTGAGGCTCCAAAGCTTTTCTAGTTTTTATGAGCGCACCCAGGCGAGTGCGCTTTAAGCAAATCAATTGTTTTTTTGGCTAGGGTTCTGCAGACGGAATTTTTCTTTACGTTCGATCTGAACCACTTGTGCGTTGTGCACCGTGATTTCCACGGCACCAAAGCGCAGGTCTCGTAGCGCGCTCTGGATTTCCCGCAGAATGGTGGCTTCGTCCTGGCCGTCAACGCTACGCAGAGATGCGCTCATGGTGTGCTCCTGAAAATATTGGGTGCCGACTGAGGTGCTGGCTTGGGAGCAATAGTAGTGAGGCGCGATTATTCTTAAAAATACTATTTAAGAATGTTTATATAACTGGAAAATCAATTTCCAAGGGGCGTGCGTAATCGCTGCCAAGGTGTTCATTTGTTCGCGCGCGCAATTGAAGACTGCGGCTACACTCCAATAGCCTCGTCAGAGCTACAACGCGGGGCAGGTACGACATGCTGCTTTGCAAAGGTCTGAACTGTCACTGGACAGTCGGCGTGAGTGAGATCACCTTAGAGCAGTTGTCGTCTTTTCCTGCATAGCCTGGAGTTTTTATGTCGTTTACCCCTGAGTTGGTTGCCGAACTGGAAGTCCTAGCACTGTTTGATCTGGAAAGTACTCTTGAGGGCCTGAAGATTCATCAAACTGCCAATCCGGCACTGGTTGCGGCAGCACAGCGTTTGTATGACAAGGATCTGATCAATCAGCCCGATGGTGGCTACCTGACCAGCCTGGGCCGTGATGCGGCTGAGCATGTCCAAGGGTTGCTGTTGATTTTGAATTCAGAGTCCAAGTTGGGTGAAAAACTGGCAGAACTTGCCTGATAGTCATGCCATGCCCACGGAATCTCATCGCTCAATGATTCCGCGGGCACACTCTTTCCCCCGCCCATTGTTCAGATACGTAAAAAATCTGACGTCAAAAACACATTCGCTCTAAGACTTTCCTACAGCTGGCTGTAAACTCTCCTCCCCTTCTCTTTCTCGCTTGGCGAGCCGGTCTGAGTTTGCCATGACGCGCCCTTTTGAAGTACGGCCTGCTCTGAATGAGGGAATCGACCGACAGATTCTCCATCAGCTGCGTGGGCGATTTCTGGCTGTCAATCAGGGCCGTCTGAGCCGAGCGATGGCGGGTTTGACGCCCTGTCAGCAGACGGTACTGAGCCTGCTGGCGCTGCTGTTTCATGTGAATCATCGGTTGTTGCCCGGCTATGTGTCGGACCGCACGCCTGCCGGGGTATCGGGCTATGCGCCTGATGCGCCGACGCTTGAGAAGGCGCAGGCCCTTGCGCCTGAGTTGACTTACCTACCCGCCCCGGACGCGCCGCAGCCAATCCACGGCCTGTATTTGATGGGCAGTCTCGGCACGTTGGCCCAGAACGACAAGAGCGATATGGACGTGTGGATTTGCCACGCCCCGGATCTGGATGAAGGCGCCTTGGCGGCGTTGCACCAAAAGTGCCATCAACTGGAACGATGGGCGGCGAGCCAAGGCTGCGAGGCGCACTTTTTTTTGATTGATGCACAGCGTTTTGCGCAAGGCGAGACTGCAATGAAAGGGCGCGAACACGAGGGTGCGACCGCGCAGCATTCGTTGCTGCTTGATGAGTTTTATCGCACCGCTATCTGGCTGGCGGGGCGCACTCCGCTGTGGTGGTGGGTGCCGGTGCGTGAGGAGGCGCGCTATGTCGAATTTACCAGCGCCTTGCAGGCACAGTCCTTTATCAGCGCCGATGAAGTCATTGATCTCGGGCATTTGGCGCACATCGCGCCGAGTGAATTTTTAGACGCTGGGCTGCGGCAGTTGTTCAAAGGCATTGAGTCGCCCTACAAGTCAGTGCTCAAACTGCTGCTGATTGAGGTGTATGCCAGCGAGTACCCGCAGGTCAATTGCCTGAGCCTGGGGTTTAAGGGGGCGGTGTACAGCAATCAACTGGACCTCGATGAATTGGACCCGTATGTCATGGTGTACCGGCGTATCGAAGACTATCTGCTCGCCTGTGGCGATGTGCAGCGGCTGGAGTTGGTGCGTCGCAGTCTGTACCTGAAGGTCAATCGCAAGCTGACGGGGCATGCGGCTCACGGTGGCGCGCAGTGGCAACGCCAGTTGCTGGAGCGCTTGACCACTGAATGGGGCTGGGATGCGCAGCAATTGGCGCGGCTGGACAATCGCTCGAACTGGAAGAGCGGCCCCGACAGCCGAGAGCGTCTGGCGTTGTCACGCGAGCTCAATGGCAGTTACCGTTTCTTGAGTCGGTTGGCTCGCAATGAGCCTGCGCTCAGGTTGCCCGTCAGCGTGGATTAAGGCATTGGGGCAGCGCTGCAACGCCGAGCGCTACCGTTGATCCTGATGGTGCGGGGAGGCTTAAAGGTCGTAGTGGCCAGATGCTTCTGGCTGGTATTCAACTTCGATCAGTTTGAGCTTGAGGGTTTTGCCGCCCGGCGCTGGCCAGTCGATGTGTTGCCCGGCATGCAGGCCCAGCAGTGCGCTGCCGACAGGTGCCAAAATCGAAATCTTGCCCTCGTCAGCGTTGGCGTCCTTCGGATAAACCAGGGTCAGGTGGTAGTCCTTGCCGCTGCTTTCTTCGCGGCAGTGCACGCGCGAGTTCATGGTCACAACGCCTGCCTGCACTTCTTCGTGGCCGACAAGGTTTTCGGCTCGATCCAGCTCGGCTTGCAGCGCAGCAACACCGGGTGCTGTGTCGTCGAGGCTGTCGATCAACTTCTCCAGACGTTGTACGTCCAGGCGTGTGAGGGTGATGGCGGGTGAGTTACTCATGACCTGGCAGACTCCTTTTTTCTGCACGGAAAAGCAAAACCCCGCCGAAAAATGGCGGGGTTTTGACCAGCCTCGTTAGCGCGAGGCGAACCCGGACACTACCACAGCAAAATAAATACACAAGCCAGGTGGGGTTAATGCACAGCGTTGGATCAACCTTTGCGTTGCCGGGCCTGTTCGCAAATCACCCGGCGCCGCTGGTCATCTGCCGAGCGCCACTCGCGAATATCTTCGACGTGGCGAAAACAGCCCAGGCAGACTTTGTGTTCATCCAGCCGGCAGGTGCTGATGCAAGGGGACGGCACTGCCGGACTGACGTTGCTGTAGAGCGGTTTTGCGGGTTTAGCAGGGGGATTCACAATCAAATCTCGTCAAAATCCAGGTCAGCACCTGTGTGTTCCAGTGTCAGGCGTTGCACCATTTCGCTGAGCAGTTCCTCAGACGTATCGCAGATCCAGCGCGAGGAGTCCTCATCGTAGTCAAAGTGGAAGCCACCGCTTTTAGCGGCCAGCCAAAGCTGTCGCAACGGTTCCTGGCGGCTGAATATCAATTGGGCTCCGCCTTCAAACTTAACCGTCAGAACACCGGCTGAGTTCTCCAGATCTACATCCAGGCCACTCTCGTCAAAAACGTCTTCCAGCTGTTGCTGGGTTGCATCGACCAGATCGTGAAAACGGGCTTCAGTCAAACTCATGGTGGAACCCTCTTATTGTCTAGTCATGCTCGGATCTCGCAAGATACGGGCGCTCCAGGCCGATTGCAAACCCTAAGACTGCCCGCCGGCAAGTCACCACTGATTATCCAGACAGGCGCCCGCGCTCAAGCCGCATGCCGCATAGGCAAGCTGGTAGGTGCTCGGTATACTCGGGCGCAATTAATGCTTTTCAAAGGATTTCGCCATGAAGCGCCTGATCTCTTCTATTGCTGCGCTCGTCGCGGTTGCTTGCCTTGTTTCTGCCTGTGGTCAAAAAGGACCGCTGTATCTGCCCGATGACAGCCAAAACCCTGATGACCAAGCTAAGTCTTCGCAATCTCAAGCGCACAAGCACCAATAAGGGAACACCATGGACGCTTTTAATTACCGGGACGGCGAGCTGTTCGCTGAAGGTGTTGCGCTGACGGCCATCGCCGAGCGCTTTGGCACGCCGACTTACGTGTATTCCCGGGCGCACATTGAGGCGCAATACAACGCTTACGCCGACGCGCTGAACGGTATGCCGCACCTGGTGTGTTTCGCGGTAAAGGCTAACTCCAACCTGGGTGTACTCAATGTCCTGGCGCGTTTGGGCGCTGGTTTTGACATTGTGTCGCGCGGCGAACTGGAGCGTGTGCTGGCCGCTGGCGGTTCGGCAGACAAGATCGTTTTTTCGGGCGTCGGCAAGACCCGTGACGACATGCGTCGCGCCCTGGAAGTGGGCGTTCACTGCTTCAACGTTGAGTCCACCGAAGAGCTCGAGCGCCTGCAAGTCGTTGCCGCCGAACTGGGTGTCCGTGCGCCGATCTCGCTGCGGGTCAATCCGGACGTGGACGCGGGTACTCATCCGTACATCTCCACCGGCCTTAAAGAAAACAAATTCGGTATCGCCATCGCTGACGCAGAGGATGTGTACATCCGCGCTGCGCAGTTGCCGAACCTCGAAGTGGTCGGCGTCGATTGCCATATCGGCTCGCAGCTGACCACCCTCGAACCGTTTATCGACGCGCTCGACCGCCTGCTGGCGCTGGTCGATCGTCTAGGCGATTGCGGCATTTACCTGCGTCACATCGACCTCGGTGGTGGATTGGGCGTGCGGTATCGTGATGAAGAGCCGCCATTGGCCGCGGATTACATCAAGGCTGTGCGTGCGCGCATCGAGGGCCGTGATCTGGCGCTGGTGTTTGAGCCGGGCCGCTTTATCGTGGCCAACGCGGGCGTGCTGCTGACTCAGGTCGAGTACCTCAAGCACACCGAGCACAAAGACTTCGCCATCGTTGATGCGGCAATGAACGACCTGATTCGCCCGGCGTTGTATCAAGCCTGGATGGACGTGACCGCGGTTCGCCCGCGTGACACCGAAGCCCGTGCTTACGACATCGTGGGCCCGATCTGCGAGACCGGTGACTTCCTGGCCAAAGACCGCCAGTTGGCGCTGGTTGAAGGTGATCTGCTGGCGGTGCATTCGGCCGGTGCGTACGGCTTTGTGATGAGCTCGAACTACAACACCCGTGGGCGCGCTGCCGAAATTCTGGTGGATGGCGACAAGGCGTTTGAAGTGCGTCGCCGCGAGACCGTTGCTGAGTTGTTTGCTGGCGAAAGCCTGCTGCCGGAGTGAGCCCATGTTGCTGCGTTTTACCAAAATGCACGGCCTGGGTAATGACTTCATGGTTCTCGACCTGGTCAGCCAGCACGCGCACATTTTGCCCAAGCACGCCAAGCAATGGGGCGATCGGCACACGGGCGTCGGCTTTGATCAATTATTGATCGTTGAAGCCCCGAGCAGCCCGGAGGTGGATTTCCGGTACCGGATTTTCAACTCCGACGGTTCCGAAGTGGAACAGTGCGGCAACGGTGCGCGTTGCTTTGCGCGTTTTGTGCTCGACAAGCGTTTGACCACCAAGCGTCAGATCAAGGTCGAAACCAAAAGCGGCATTATTGAACTGAACGTGCGCAGCGACGGGCAAATCAGCGTTGATATGGGGCCGCCGCGCCTGATTCCGCAAGAGATCCCGTTCGTGGCCGACGCTCAGGCCTTGAGCTATGAGCTGGAGGTCGACGGCCAACAGGTTGAGCTGGCGGCAGTGTCGATGGGCAACCCGCATGCGGTGCTGCGCGTCGATGACATCAATGCTGCGCCTGTGCATGATTTGGGGCCAAAAATTGAGCATCACCCGCGCTTTCCTGCGCGGGTCAATGTGGGTTTTCTGCACGTCATTGATCGTCAGCGCGGGCAACTGCGGGTGTGGGAGCGTGGCGCCGGGGAAACCCAGGCCTGCGGGACCGGCGCCTGTGCGGCTGCGGTAGCGGCGATCAGCCAGGGCTGGATGGACTCACCGTTGATCCTGGATTTGCCCGGTGGCCGTTTGTCCATCGAGTGGGCAGGTCCAGGCCATAGCGTGATCATGACCGGCCCGGCGATGCGTGTTTACGAAGGACAAGTCCGTTTATGAGCGAGCGCATCTGATGACCGACCAGCCACAGCCTTCCGACCTTGAACTGCCTGCTGATTCCTTGGAGGCTGCGACTGTTGCGGCGTACCTGGAGGCTCATCCGGACTTCTTCAGTCAACGCGACGAGTTGTTGTTGGCGTTGCGTATTCCGCACCAGCGAGGCGATACCATTTCGCTGGTCGAGCGCCAGTTAGAGCTGTTGCGTGGTCGCAACATCGAGATGCGTCATCGCTTGTCACAATTGATGGACGTGGCCCGCGATAACGATCGGCTGTTCGAAAAAACGCGACGTCTCAACCTTGCCCTGATGGACGCCACCAGTCTTGAGGAAATGGTAATAGCGGTCGAAGACAGCTTGCGCCAGGACTTCCAGGTGCCCTTTGTCAGCCTGGTGCTGTTTGGCGATAACCCGATGCCGGTCGGACGTTGGGTTAGCAGTGCCGACGCGCAACGTGCCCTGGGCGGGTTGTTGGCCGAAGGCAAAGCGGTCAGCGGCAGCCTGCGTGAACATGAACTGGACTTCCTGTTTGGCGAAGAGCAACGCAAACAGATTGGTTCGACCGCCGTGGTGGCGCTCAATCATCTGGGCCTGCACGGCGTGTTGGCGGTGGCCAGTCGTGACCCTCAGCATTACAAAAGCTCGGTCGGAACGCTGTTTCTGGGGCATATCGCCGAAGTTCTGGGCCGAGTCCTGCCGCGTTTCACCCACGCCCTGCGCTCGGTACGCTAGCCGTGGAACGACAACTGGACGCTTACTGCACTCACCTGCGCAGTGAGCGTCAAGTGTCACCGCACACGCTGCAAGCCTATCGCCGCGACCTGAACAAGGTGCTGGCGTTTTGCGTCAAAGCCTCTATCCCCAGTTGGTCCGCGCTGGATATTCAGCGCTTGCGCCAACTGGTGTCGCGTCTGCATCAGCAAGGCCAGTCTTCACGCAGCATTGCGCGGTTGCTGTCGGCGGTGCGCGGGCTCTATCACTACCTCAATCGCGAAGGGTTGTGCGATCACGATCCTGCCAACGGCCTGGCTCCGCCCAAGGGCGAACGTCGCCTGCCCAAAACCCTGGACACCGATCGTGCCCTGCAATTGCTCGAAGGCGCGGTCGAAGACGATTTTTTGGCCCTGCGCGACCAGGCAATTCTGGAGCTGTTCTATTCATCGGGGTTGCGCCTGTCTGAGCTGACCGGGCTTAATCTGGATCAGTTGGACCTGGCCGACGGCTTGGTTGAAGTGCTCGGTAAAGGCAGCAAGACCCGCGTGCTGCCCGTCGGCAAAAAGGCCCGAGAGGCACTCCTGGCGTGGCTCCCGTTGCGCGCACTGGCCAACCCGCAAGACGATGCCGTGTTCGTCAGTCAGCGCGGCAGCCGCCTCGGGCCGCGGGCCATTCAGTTACGGGTCAAGGCGGCAGGCGAGCGCGAGTTGGGGCAAAACCTGCACCCACACATGCTGCGCCATTCATTTGCCAGTCATTTGCTGGAGTCGTCTCAGGATTTACGTGCGGTGCAAGAGTTGCTGGGGCATGCGGACATTAAAACCACGCAGATCTATACCCACCTGGATTTCCAGCACTTGGCATCGGTTTACGACAGCGCCCACCCACGGGCCAAACGCAGTAAGGGCAGTGAATGACCATTGAGCTGATTACCTTCGACCTCGACGACACCCTGTGGGACACCGCACCGGTGATTATCAGCGCCGAGGCCGCCATGCATGACTGGTTGGCGGCGAACGCACCAAGATTAGGGGCGTTAGACCCTGCGGCATATCAGGGGCTGCGCCAGCGGGTGTTGAGCGATGAGCCGCATCTTAAGCACCGGATCAGCGCCTTGCGTCGGCGGGTGTTGTTTCACGCGTTGAATGACGCCGGTTATGCGAACGCTGCCGGGATGTCGGATGAAGCCTTTGAGGTCTTTATCGAGGCGCGTCATGCCCTGCAAGTATTTCCGTTGGCAGAGCCGACGCTGGTGCAGTTAGCCCGAGACTACGCCTTGGGCGTGGTCACCAATGGCAACGCGGACGTGCGTCGGATCGGGATGGGGCATCATTTCAAGTTTGTGTTGTGTGCTGAAGACATTGGCATTGCCAAGCCGGATGCGCGGTTGTTCCATGAGGCCTTATCACGCGGTGGCGTGGCGGCGGGATCGGCGGTGCATGTGGGCGACCACCCCGGGGATGACATCGCCGGAGCCCAGCAAGCGGGCTTGCGCGCGATCTGGTTCAACCCGGGCGGTAAACGCTGGGACGGCGACAAAGCCCCAGACGCTGAAATCGGCTGCTTAAGCGAGCTTCCATTGGTGTTGAAACACCTGTAGCTGGCCGTCTTTGCGGGCGCTGGCTTGCCAGCGCTGCAGGCGGCTGGGTTTCAACGTGGGGCGCGGTGATGCCATCACGGGCAAGCCCGGCTTCCACACACTTCTGGTGACCCTGGTTTTTCAGCCACAAAAAAACCCGCAGCGACGGCGGGTTTTTTCTTCAAGCGACGGAGCAGCCCTTAGATAGGACGGCTGCCGTACTTGTTGTCAGGCTTTTTGGGTGGGTCTGCCACCACGTTTGCCTCGACTTCCTGCACTTTGCCGCCCCGCGAAAGAAACTCTTCCATGGCACGAGCCAGAGCGTCACGCTCTTTGTTTTTGGCTTCAATACTTGGCAGGTCATCTACCGAAACCGCTGCCTTGGATTTGCCTTTGGCCGCAGGGACAGGTACATCGTCGCCACCGTCATCGTCTGCGATGTCTTCGGCTGCTGCTTCCAGGCCTTCTTCGGTATCGTCTTCGTCACCTACTTCGAGGTCATCATTTTCCAGATCATCGTCGCTCATGTTCTACCCCATGACTTGCGTAAAGCAGATTAGTTATAGACCAGCTGCGCCAACTGTCGACTGCCGCTGGTGAAAAAGTAGCCTTGGCAAACCGAGGCTCAAGTCTCTTCATCGATTAAGGTGATGAGAACTTACCGAGCACCGCGGTATCGCGCTGCTCGTGCAGATAAACACGTTGCCAGCAGCCCAGCGCCAGTGGTTTTGGCAGCCCGGACTGAGGGCCTTGAAAGCGCCGGGAGATTATCCCCGCCTTCGTCCTGCCAGGGTGCCGTTTTTCGCCCCTCGGCGCGCATTCTAGCGCGCTGAATAAAAAAACAAAGCGGCTAATAGTCGAGTTTTGATGTAAGTATTCAGCTTACAAACAAGCGTAGAACTGATCTAAGCCTAAACGGGTAGGAAAAATCATTTCAGTGCCGCGAATAACGCCAGATTGTAGATAAAAAAATACCCGGCAAGCCGGGTATTTTTTTCGACCGCTTTCACGCTTACAAGTTGTAACCGCGTTCGTTGTGTTGTGCCAGATCAAGGCCAACGGCCTCTTCTTCTTCAGTGACACGCAGGCCCATCACGGCATCCAGCACTTTGAGAATGACGAAGGTCACAATCGCGGTGTAGACCACAGTGAAGGCGACACCCTTGAACTGAATCCAGACTTGCGCCGCGACGTCAGTCACGGTGCCGAAGCCGCCCAGTGCAGGGGCTGCGAACACACCGGTCAGGATGGCGCCGACGATACCGCCGATACCGTGCACGCCGAATGCGTCCAGCGAGTCGTCATAGCCCAGTTTGCGCTTGAGGCTGGTGGCGCAGAAGAAGCAGATCACCCCTGCCGCCAGACCGATCACCACCGAGCCCATTGGGCCAACAGTGCCTGCCGCTGGGGTAATGGCGACCAGGCCGGCTACCACGCCCGAGGCGATGCCCAGTGCGCTTGGTTTGCCGTGGGTGATCCACTCGGCAAACATCCAGCCCAGTGCAGCGGCGGCGGTTGCGATTTGGGTCACCAGCATCGCCATACCGGCGGTGCCATTGGCAGCGGCAGCGGAGCCTGCGTTAAAGCCGAACCAGCCGATCCACAGCATGGCAGCACCGACCAGGGTGTAACCGAGGTTGTGCGGCGCCATTGGGGTGGTCGGGTAGCCTTTACGCTTGCCGAGCACGATGCACGCTACAAGGCCTGCAATACCGGCGTTGATGTGCACCACGGTGCCGCCAGCGAAGTCGAGCACGCCCCAATCACCCAGCAATGAACCCGGGCCGCCCCAGACCATGTGCGCGATAGGTGCATACACCAGGGTGAACCACACACCCATGAAGATCAGCATGGCCGAGAACTTCATGCGTTCAGCGAACGCACCGACGATCAGGGCTGGCGTGATGATGGCGAAGGTCATCTGGAAGGTGACAAACACTGCCTCAGGGAACAGCGCCGCAGGGCCGGTAATGCTGGCAGGTGTGATGCCAGCCAGGAACGCTTTACCAAAGCCGCCGATGAAGGAGTTGAAGTTAACAGCACCCGCTTCCATGCCGGTAGTGTCGAACGCGATGCTGTAGCCGTAAGCGACCCACAGAATGCTGATCAGGCCGGTGATGGCGAAGCATTGCATCATCACGGAAAGAAGGTTTTTGGAGCGGACCATGCCGCCGTAAAACAGCGCCAGGCCGGGAATGGTCATAAACAGCACCAAAGCCGTGGCAGTCAGCATCCAGGCGGTGTCGCCGGAGTTTAGGACTGGAGCAGCCACTTCGTCTGCCGCCATGGCCAGGCCAGGCATTACGACGGACAACAGGGCTCCGAGCCCTGCGATTTTACGCAGAGTCATAGTGTTTTCTCCTGGGGCGTTGGGGGTTTGGCGGCTTAGATTGCGTCGGTATCGGTTTCGCCGGTACGGATGCGAATAGCCTGTTCCAGATTGACCACAAAAATCTTGCCATCACCAATCTTGCCGGTGTTGGCTGCCTTGGTTATCGCCTCGATAACCCGGTCAAGATCTTTGTCGTCGATAGCGACATCAATCTTCACCTTTGGCAGAAAATCGACCACATACTCCGCGCCGCGATACAGCTCGGTGTGACCTTTCTGCCGGCCGAAGCCTTTAACCTCAGTAACGGTAATGCCTTGCACGCCGATTTCAGACAGCGACTCGCGTACGTCGTCTAATTTGAACGGCTTGATAATGGCGGTGACTAGCTTCATGAAACTTCTCCCGAATTGGTGGACTTGCCCCAGGAAAACAAACCCGGCTCAAGTCTAAGCGCAGTGTCTGGCTTTGTAACGCTTCGTTGACCTTCTTCAGGCAACGCAACGTGTATCAATCGCTGGTGACGAAAACACTCCCTGAACCACCTGCCGCACTACCATCGTCACAGCAACTGCATCAGTACGTGAGTCATGAGCAACTAAGCAGAAACCTTGCCATGTCTGGAAAAATCATTAATTACAGTCATTTACCGATGTTTGATGGCTTTGTGCCTGATTTGGCAAAGGATTTGTGCACGCAAACGGTGCATGGGTACCAGGCCGGATGCTCGAATTACGTGCGAATGCCGGGCGGCAATACGCCCGACACTGCGTGATACACTCGCCGTCATCAGTTTTAAGGACCTTAAATCATGCTTGCGCCCAAAGATCTTCTCGACGCCCTGAGCGGTCACGCCTCTCGTATGTTCAGTGGCGAAACTGCGCTGCCGCGCAACGAAATCGAAAGCCAGTTCAAAGCCTTGCTGCAAAGTGGCTTCAGCAAACTGGACTTGGTAAGCCGCGAAGAATTCGACAGCCAGATGGTCGTCCTCGCCCGCACCCGCGCACGCCTTGAAAGCCTTGAGGCCAAAGTGGCCGAGCTGGAAGCCAGGTTGCTGCCGCCTACCGAGTAATGCCCGTATGCGGTGCGCACCTGCGCCCGAGGGTGGTTTGCCGCGCTTTGCTGTTGGATCTGAACCAACCTTTGCTTGCCCCTGTTTTGCAGGCGCTGCCTCATGCGGTATGCGCCCATTACCTGCCCCACGCCGACAAATTGACGGCTATTCACTAATGGCTATTTGACGCCAATATCGCTTTAACATTACTGTCTTCATCTACCAGGGAGGCGGTGCGGACATCAGTCCGGGTTTTACCGCGCGAATTAATGAGTGGAGCAAGGATGCGCGGCGCACTTTTACGCAGTGGCAAAAGTGGGGCTTTTACGGCCCTTGGTGAAACTGGACAGCCGGTCTATCGGGCTGCACTGCAACTACGCGAAGCGATTCGCCGCAAAAATCCTGACATGGCCCTGCATTTGGCCGTCCCGCAAAGTGATGAGCTGGGCGACAACATTGACTGGTACAGCGATGTCCAGGGCGATGTCGTGCCGTGGGGCAGCGCCACCGAAGCAGAGCGCGCGCCTGCCCGCGCCCAGTTGGAAATCTTCAAAGCCTTTTTGGCCGAGCAGAGCAACACGCTGCTGAGCGAAGGCGCCAATTCGCCCCTCAGTGACAAGGCGGTCTTCGCCAAGCTGCTCACGCGAGTCATCGCCTTTCCTGATGAAAGCTTTGTGTACCTGGTCAACGGCACGCCGGTACTGACCTTTTGGGGGTTTGTGCACCCCAATGCCGATCGTTTTCTAGACCCCTTGTATTGCCTCTATCCGCGTACTGAGGTGCCCGCAGCTGCGCCGTTGGCGCCTGTTGCCGAGCCCGTGGCGACGCCGCCGCGCGTTGCGGAGGTGGTCAAACGCCCTTGGTGGCGCTGGTTGTGGTGGCTGCTGCCCTTGCTGTTGCTCCTGCTATTGCTGTTGTTCGGGCTGCGCTTTTGCACGCCGAATGCATCGTTGCCCGATACGTCAGGCAACGCGTGGCAATGGCCAAAGGTTGAGGTGCCCCAGGTGCTCAAGCCGATTATGGGCAAACTGGGCTGGGGTGATGGCAATGGCCTGTCGGGTCAGGGCACTGGCATGGGCGACGCTTCGCTGCCCAAGACGGGCTCGGACACTGCCCCAGTACCGGCTCCTGAACCGGACAGTGACGCACCTGCGCCCGTACCGGAACCCGCTCCCGAGCCGTCACCCGAGCCGCCCGTACCGGAACCCGCTCCCGAGCCAGCCCCCGAGCCTGCTCCGACCCCTGCTCCGACCCCTGCCCCGCCGCCGATCCCGGGCGCCGGCTCAGACAAACCCGAGGTGCCCGGCCAGTCGTTGAGCATTCCGCCTGAAGCCGCGGACGGTCAGGCGGACTTCCTCAACGGCCGCTTCCGTGCCGGGGCAGGTATTCAGGACAAAACCACCGGCAAGCCGTTGCGCCTTGAGTACCAGTTCAAGGACGGCCAGGGCCAGGTTGTGGTGCGCAAGCCCGACGGCATCAGTTGCACAGGCCCGGTCACGGCGGCCATGCACGGCGGCAACCTGTCGATCAACAGCCTGGGCCAGGCGGCCTGCGGCGACGGTAGCCGTTACGAAATGCCAAAGGTTGATTGCCGTCAGGGTGCCAAGAGCATTGCTGACTGCAGCGGAATTTATGAAGACAAGCAATTCCCCATCTCCATGCGGCAGATGGGCGAATAAGCACGGGAAGATTTCGACATGTTGCCAGAAGTTACCCAGTTTGAAGACGTCGTAAAACTGGTCAGTGATACGGGCATCCAGTTCATGGATTTCGCCTTCCGTCAGGACCAGATAACGTCCCCCAATGGCGCCTTTACGTTGATCGATGGCGACGTGTTGTGCCGTTTGCAGGTGCACACCGACGAGTCGTACTTCTACGAAATTGACCACGAGAAACGGCAAAAGGCCGAGCCGGACTTTTGGCTGCCGATCAGCAAGAGCCTCGCTCTGCTGGACGGGCTTTGGCTGCCCTTGCCGTTCTTCCGCTACATGCCGCCTTACACCTTTGATCAAGGCCCGAGCAACTGGGCGCGCATGCGCTTCGTCAAGCTGGCGGAGCCGGACATCGATGGCAACACGCACCGCCTGACGCTGGCCCTCGACACGCGTGTGATCGTCAAAAAAGAGGGTATGGCTTACCTGGCGCCCAATGAAGAAGACGTCAGCTCCGGGGTGTCGTTCCGTGTCGCCTCCAAACTGGCGCAAATGCGCTGGTTCCAGGACTTGCCGTGGGTCAAGGAGTGGCTGCTGGAAGCGTTCCGCGACGCCAGCGTTCGGGTCGACCGCGATCTGCTGCAAGACCAGGAAGATGAAAAACACCCGCAAGCGCATTACCTCAACCTGCTGAGCCTGCTTGAGCGGGTCGAGCAAATCGGGCCGAACCCGGCGCAGCCGGTGATTGTGATGCCAGAGTTGACGGTGATCGCCAACGGGGCAAAGAGCCAGACCAAACCGATACCGGTCGACCTGATTCTGGACGTCGGCAACTCGCGTACCTGCGGGATCTTGATTGAGAACCAGGGCGTGGACCGCATGGGCCTCAAAAATAACTACGTGCTGGAGTTGCGCGACCTGCTGGCCCCGGAGCATGTCTACAACCAACCGTTCGAAAGCCGTGTCGAATTCTCCAAGACTTCGTTTGGCAAAGATCATTGTTCGAGCAAAAGCGGGCGCCACGATGCGTTCCAATGGCCGACCATTGCCCGAGTCGGTAATGAAGCCGGGCGCCTGGCCAGCCTGCGCCGTGGCACCGAAGGCTCAACCGGGCTGTCCAGCCCCAAGCGCTACCTGTGGGATGAAAACGCCTACGATCATGGTTGGCGCTTCAACAACGCCTACATCAAAAATGACAGCGAGCCACCTGCGACGGCTGCCCCGTTTTCGCACCTGATCAACAACCTCGGCGAGGCGCTGTACAGCCTTCCCGAAGACGATCAAATGCCGGTGTTCAAGGCGCTCTATTCGCGCAGCTCGCTGATGACGTTCATGCTGGCCGAGGTCTTGACCCAGGCGCTGGCACAGATCAACAGCCCGGCCCAGCGTGCGCGCCAAGGCAAAACCGGCATCCCGCGCCATCTCAACAGCATCACCCTGACCGTGCCGCCCGGCATGCCGCAGGCTGAACGCAGCATCTTGGGCAAGCGTATGTCGCAAGCCATCGGCCTGGTCTGGAAAAGCATGGGCTGGCACAACAGTGACGAGGATCCGTACACCGATCAAACGGAGCCCCCGACCACCCCGCTGCCGCTCATCAACATTGATTGGGATGAGGCCTCGTGCGGGCAACTGGTGTACCTCTACACCGAAATTGCCGAGAACTTTGCCGGTCACCCGGAAGAGTTTTTTGCCACCCTGGCCCGCCCTGACAAAGCCGACCGCGATCGCATTACCGTGGCCAGCATTGATATTGGTGGCGGTACCACGGACCTGGTGATTACCGAGTACCGAATCGATCCGGGTGCCCGTGCGGTGCACGGCATGAACGTGCACATCGTGCCCAAGCAACTGTTCCGCGACAGCTTCAAGATCGCGGGCGATGACATCCTCTTGGACATGATTCACCGCGTCGTGCTGCCGAGCCTGGAGCAAGGCTTTCGCGAGGCCAAGGTCGAGTCGCCGGACTCGTTGCTGTCACGCTTGTGCGGCAGCGAAACCATCAGCACGCAAAACGAGGTGCTGCGCCAGCAGCTCAACCTGCAAGTGCTCACCCCGCTGGGGCTGGCGCTGCTCAGGGCCTACGAGCAATTCGACCCGCTGGCACCGGCTGCGCCCGAGACCTACACCTACCGCCAGTTGCTGACCGAAAGCGACATCAACCTCAGCGTGCTGAACTACGTCAGTGGCGCGGTGCGCCGTGACACCGGCGGCGAAGTGTTCGACCTGCTGGACACCAAAATCACCTTCAACCTGCGCGCCATTCACGACATGTTCCTCAATGACGGCGTGAATATTGGCAAACCGCTCAGCGCGCTGTGTGAAGTGATCGCGCACTACCCGTGCGACGTTCTGCTGCTGACTGGCCGGCCTTCGCGCCTGCCCGGCGTGCAGGCGTTTATCCGGCAGAACCTGCCGCTGGTGCCGGGGCGCATCGTACCGATGCAGAGCTACCGCACGGGCGGCTGGTACCCGTTCCACAAAAACGGCCTGATCGACGACCCGAAAAGCACCGCAGCGGTCGGCGCAATGCTCTGTCTTTTGTGCGCCAACCACAGTGTTCACGGCTTCTACTTCCGTGCTGACAAGCTGGTGCCTTACTCGACCATCAAGCACATCGGGGTCATCGACCTGGAAAACAGCATCCGCGACCGCGACGTGCTGTTCCGCGATATCCGCACCGAGCGTGGCTGCATCCAGCTGGCCGGGGACAGCGAAGAAGAACAAGCGGTGACACCGGCCCTGGCCATGCCTTCGGCCATCCGCCTGGGCTTCCGTCAGTTGAGTGTTGAGCGCTGGGCGGCCTCGCCGCTGTACAGCTTGAACTTCACCGATGAAGGCAAACGCAAAATGGCCACCGGCACCCGTGATGGCAGCGGCGCGGTGGCCAGCGTGCGCTTCAAGGTCGCGAAGAACCCGGAAACGGCCAACGCCGGGCTGGTCAGTGACCAGTTGGAGGTGCGCAGCGTGACCTCCAACACAGCAGAGCGCCTGGACAAAAATGACGTACACCTGCAGCTCAACACCCTGCTGGTGTCGAGTCTGGGGGACAACACCTATTGGCTCGACAGCGGAACAGTGAAGCACTCATGAACGAACTGACCCCAGAACAAAAAGCCCTGTCTGCGCGTTGGGCAGCCGTTCATGCCGGTGCGGCCAAGGCCCTGGAGTGGATTGAGCAAACCCGCCCGACAGCGCCGAGCCTGGACGGTCAGGCCGATGATTTGAGCTATGACCTGCACCGCGTGCGCAATGAGGCGGCGAACCATGAGCGTGCTGCCACCCGGCCGATGACCCTCGGCTTTTTTGGCATCTCGCAAGCGGGCAAGTCGTACTTGATCCTGTCGCTGGCCGCCGGCCAGAACGAGCGCCTGGAAACCCTGATGGGCGGACGCCGTGTTGACTTCCTTAAGCACGTCAACCCGGCCGGTGTGGGCAAGGAAGCCACGGGTCTGGTGACGCGCTTCAGTCGGCACGCCAAGGCCTCGGATGACGATCAATACCCAGTCGAACTCAAGCTGTTGGGCGAAGTCGACCTGATCAAGATTCTGGGTAACTCCTGGTTCAAGGACTTTGATCAGTCGCGGGTCACGTTTCGCATCACCGATGAGGTGATCCAGGCGGCATTGAAGCCCTTCGAAGGGCGTGAAAACGGCCCCGTACTGCCGGGCCTCAGCGCCGACGATGTGGTCTCGCTGTGGGACTACTTCAAAACCAGTTTTGCCAACGCCGTCAGCCTGCTCGACCACGGCTATTGGCCGCGCGTGCTCAAGCTCGCGCCGCGACTCACGGTGCCAGAGCGCACGCAGCTGTTTTCGCTGTTGTGGGGTAATGAGCCCGCGCTCAAAGACGTTTACACCTCGCTGGCCGGCAGCTTGCACCAGTTGGGGTTGCCTGCGACTGTGTTCGCACCGCTGCACGCGTTGTTCCGCCTTGATGACAAGGGTCGTGAAGTGCAGAGCGACAGCATCATGAGCGTTGATATTCTGGCTCGCTTCGGCACCGCCAAAGACCATCCGATCGACGTGCGTGCGTTGCTCAACGGGCAACTGCAAACACCGCGCAGTGTGCTGGTGTCGCACTTGGCGGCGTTGACCTCGGAGATGACCTTTCGGCTGGTTGAAACCCCCAAAGACCCGATTGTGAATGAGGTCGATCTGCTCGACTTCCCCGGCTATCGCGGGCGCATGTCACTGACCGACTTTTCCAAGATCAGTGATCCGGCGTTGAGCGAAGGCGACAACCCGGTGTCGCAGCTTATCTTGCGCGGCAAAGTGGCGTACTTGTTCGAGCGTTACACCGACAACCAGGAAATGAACGCCCTGGTGCTGTGCACCAACTCGAACAAAGGCATCGAAATCAACGAAATCGGCCCGGTTCTGACCCGCTGGATTGAAAACACCCAAGGCGCGACCCCCAAGGAGCGTGCCACCCGCAGCAGCGGTTTGATCTGGGCCATGACCATGCTCGACCTGCGGATCAATGCCATGGTCAAGATGGCACCGGGGCTTCGTCCAGACAGCTGGGGCGGGATGATCCAGTCTGCGATGACCGAGCGCTTTGGCCGTCATGACTGGCTCAATGACTGGGCCGATGGCATACCATTCAACAACACCTACCTGGTGCGCAAACCCCACGAAGATTTTGTCTGTGTGGCTTACGACAGCAACCGGCTCGAAACCGGCATCCTGCCTGAATATCAGCCGGTGCTGGATGACATCGGCAGCGCGTTTGAAGAAGCGCCATCCGTCAAACAGCACTTCAGCCAACCTGCCCAAGCCTGGCAAGCGGTGTTGGGCGGGGACGGTGGCATGAGCCGCATCATCTCGGGCATCAAGGCGGTTGCCAGCCTGGACTTCAAACTCCAGCGCCAGCGTGAAAGGCTCGAAGAATTGCTGACCTCGTTCACCACCCAAGGCGTGTCCGAATGGTACATGCCCGACGGTGACGGGGCCATTGAAGCCAAGCGTGCCCAAGCGCAAATGATCTATTCGGGCCTGCGCCTGCGCGGCCAGAAGCTGGGAGATTTCATCAGCCATCTGCAACTGCCGGTGGCCGCCGTGCGCGAGCTGTACCTCAGCGGTGAATACGACAACGAGGCGCTCGTCGCCCCGGCCGAGGTAGAGCCAGACGCGGTACCCGTTACGCCGGTCAGCAGTGGTTGGGCGTTTGATGACGGCTACGACGATGCACCGGTCAGCGGCAAGGCCGTGAAGGCCGATGCGCCATTGGCCAAGCCCCAGGGCCCGCAAAACAGTGCCCAACGCTTCGCCCGTGCTGCGTTCAATATGTGGATCTCGCACTTGCGCCACTTGAGCAGCAACACCGGCTTGCTGGCGCTGCTGGGCTTCGACAAAAAGCTGATGGATGCCGTGGTCGCGGAAGTGATCGTGGGGGCCTATCGCGCCCAGGTGCTGGAGCAACTGAGCGCTGCTGTCGCCAAGTGTTCAGAAACTAACGCACGCCGCGAAAGACTGGTCGAACGCCAAGTGCTCGAAGTGCAGATGGTGTTGCGCGACTTTGTGTCCTGGTTTGGTTATTTCACCCAACCGGTCACGGAGCGCCCTGCCAGCCGCGCCCGCCATGGCAACCCGGTGTTTGGTTTCTACGCGCCGGTCAACGCCGCCCCGGCACAGGTGTCGCACGAGTCTGAGCCTGAACACTACCTGCCGACGCTGCCCGAACAAGTGGGCATGCCCGCCATGACCTTCCTCACGGACTGGATGTCGGCCCTGGCCGCCATGACCGAAGCGAATGCCGGGCATGGCGCGGGCAGTGAAATAACCCCTGAACAAAATGAACGGCTGGGCCTCGTGCTCAAAGCCTACAAGGCGATTTAAGCAATGCCGATTCGAGTCAATTTGCTCGCTTTAGAGCCACACGCCCACGGCTACGCCCGTCTGGTGATCAAAGGTTGGAAGGGGTCGCAGCAGCAGTTGGAGTTCACCCTTCAGCGCAACAGCGATGACCACTATCTGCATGAAGGTCAGAAGTGGAGCAACAACCCCTTCTGGTTTCAGGTACCGGAGTTCCCGCTAGCCGCCGATGGCAAGAGTCTGGAAGTACTGGTGGGCCCGCAAATCGTTGACACGCTGCTGGAAGGCAGCGTCGACACCACGTTCAGCTTCGTGCTCAACGAGCCCGCGACCGGGACCAAGGATCACGGCGTGGTGCTGCCCGGCCGCGACGTGACCTCCAGAGCCGCAGGCGATGAAAAGGCTGCGCCGCCGGTATGGAAAGGCATCATTCTGGCGGATGTGGTGGGCAGCGTGCCTGTGCCTGCCGCGCCAGTTGAAGCACCGCCGGTGGTGGTTGCCGAACCCGCGCCTGAGCCAGCTCCTGCCCCTGCCCCGGAGCCGGTGATCGAGCCGGTGGCGGCGGTGGTTGAACCCGTGCGCGTTGAGCCAGCCCCGGCTGCGGCAAAGCCTGCGGCAGCGGGCAAAAAGAAGGCCTGGCTGATCCCGTTGATCATCGCCCTGCTGGCAATTATCGCCGCAGGGGTCTTTTTCTGGCTGAAGAACTCGGCCACTGACACCGTGGCAACCTCAGTCCCAACGCCTCCCCCACCGCCGGGCGCTGTAGCCTGCACGCTGGAAAGCATGAGCACATTGCCCGAGCTGACCTTTGTTCAGACCTGCATCAAAAAGTCGCCGGGCAGCGCCGAGTTGCTGGAAATCATCAACGTCGCCAAGGCCAATAACCATTGCGGCATAGCCCAGCGCCTGTACGCCAACCGTGCGCAAGCCGGGGACATGCAAATTGCGACCGCCTATGCCCATGAGTACGACCCGAAATTTCATCAGGCCAGCCAATGTTTCACTGAACCTGACAAGGCGACGGCTGCGTACTGGTACGAAACCATCCTCAGCCACGAGCCTGAGAATGCTGAAGCCAAGGCGCGTTATGAGGAGTTGAAGCCGTGAACCGTTTTGCATTGGCTGCCAGCACCTTGCTGGCGTTGTGCATGGGCAGTTCGCTGGCCCTCGCGGACGACAAGCCGTTGATTCAGGAAGGCAAGAAAACCCTGTTTCAGCGCGTGTTAACCACGCCGGGTTGCACACTCAGCAGCAGCGCTGGCGGTGCTCCGGGCGCCGCGCAGCCGACGTTCAGTCGTTTTTACGTGTACGAGCGCGCCCAGGCGGCGAATGCCGAGTGGCTCAAGGTCGGCCCGGACAGCTTCGGCAAAACGGTGGGCTGGCTGCCCGCAGCCTGCACCACTGATTGGAAAATGCAGCTCACGTTGGCCTTCACCAACCCGGCGAACCGCGACCGGCTGATGTTTTTCAAAGACCGCGCCACCCTGGAAGCCATCCTTGATGCGCCAGACCCGGTGAGCAAGGTCGCGCCACTGCGGGCCAAACTCAAGCAAGGCTCGTTGGCGCCCGGCGTTTTGGCCCAGGAGCCGGAATACTTTGTCGACCTGCACAAGCAGTTTTACCTGCTGCCGGTGCTTAGCGGTGAAGAAGTGATGACCGAAGAAGGCTTTCGCACGCGCCTGCTCAACGTCGCGTCGGTGAGCAAGGCGGACGACAAAGCTCTGCAGTCGGGCGCTGGCGCAACGCCTGATGCGGGCGCGGCCAAGGCCGGTCAGTTGAAGGAGTTCAGCGCCGCGGTGGTGTTCGTGATCGACTCCACGATCTCCATGGACCCCTACATCGAGCGCACCCGCGAAGCAATTCGCAAGGTCTACAAACAGATCGAAAGCGAGAACCTGGGCAATCAGGTCAAGTTCGGTCTGGTCGCATTTCGCTCCAACACCAAGGCCGTGCCGGGCCTGGAATACGTGAGCAAAATGTACGCCGACCCGAACAAGGTTACCGGCAGCGAAGACTTCCTGGCCAAGGTGGCGGATCTCAAGCAGGCCAAAGTCTCAAGCAAGAGTTTCGATGAAGACGCCTACGCGGGGGTCATGCACAGCATCGATAAAGTCGACTGGTCGCAATTTGGCGCCCGTTACGTGGTGCTGATCACCGACGCGAGTGCGCTGGACGGTGATGACAAACTCAGCGCCACCGGCATGAGCGCCGACCAGGTGCGGCTTGAAGCGGCCAACCCTGGCGTGGCGATTTACACCCTGCACTTGAAGACCCCGGCCGGGATCAAGGACCACGCCAAGGCTGAAGCCCAGTACCAGAACCTTTCGACCTATCCAGGCACCAACACCTCGCTGTACTACCCGGTCAACGCCGGTGACGTGCAGGCCTTTGGTCAAAAAGTAGACGCCCTGGCGAGCGCGATTACTTCGCAGGTCAAAGCCGCCTATATGGGTGAAGACGCCATTGGCAGCGCGCTGAACGCCAAGCAGGACGTGACGTCCAAAGACCCGGCCCAGCAAAAAATGCTTGATGACGCCGCCTTGATCGGCCATGCCATGCAGTTGGCGTACCTGGGCGAAAAAACCAACAGCCAGGCGCCGCCGGTGTTTCAGGCATGGATCACTGACCGCGACCTGATCAAGCAAAACATCCCGACCACGGATGTGCGGGTGTTGCTGACCAAGTCGCAACTCAGTGATTTGAGTGACGTGATGAAGCAGATTCTGGATGCCGCCAACGAAGGCCTGATCTCGCCGACCGAAATGTTTGATCGCCTGCGCTCGGTGGCCGCAACGATGGGCGCCGATCCTAATCAGTTGAAGCAGAACGGCAACGCCAAGCTGGCGCAAATGGGTGTGCTCGGTGAGTACCTCGAAGACCTGCCGTACCAAAGCGAAGTGCTCAATCTGGACGAAGAAACCTGGAAGAGTTGGGACGGCCTGGCGCAAGAGAAATTCATTCGCAACCTGAGCACCAAGCTGCGCCACTACCAGCGTTACAACGCTGACGTGGACCGTTGGGTGCCCTTGGCCAACGACAGCGATGCGCGGGACAACGTGTACCCGGTGCCGCTGGAAATGATGCCTTAACGAGGCGGCCATGCTCGATATCCAGGACATGCTCGTGCGCCGTGGCAGCGGCGCTCAGGCGCACAGCGTGCGTTTGCCCGCGTTGCAGGTGAAAGCGGGAGAGATCCTGGCCATTACCGGCGAGAGCGGTTGTGGCAAAAGCACCTTGCTCGAAGCCATCGGCCTGTTGTTGCAACCTGTTGAGTTGCGACATTTCAGCCTTGGTCCAGGCCGCCATGACCCCCACGCCGCGCCGCTGGATGTTGCCCAGCTAGTGGCCAGCGACGACCAGCCTCGCCTTTCAGAGGTGCGTTCGCGGCACTTGGGTTTCATTTTGCAAAGTGGTGGCCTGCTGCCGTTTTTGAGCGTGCGTGACAACATCAGTTTGCCCCGGCGTTTGCTCGGGATGTCCGCCGCCAGCGAGCAGGTAGACCGCGCCGTAGAGGCGCTGCGCCTCACGGGGTTGCTGGGCAAGTTACCGCAGGCCTTGTCGATCGGCGAGCGCCAGCGCGTGGCCTGTGTGCGGGCGATCGCCCATGAACCGCAATTGTTGCTGGCCGATGAGCCCACGGCATCGCTCGACCCGCACAGTGCCCGGCGCTTGTTTGAGTTGCTGCTGAGTCTGGTCAACGAATTGGGCTTGAGCGCATTGGTGGTGTCCCATGACTGGGCGCTGGTGCGCGACTTTGGTTTACCGCGACTGGGGGCGATCAGTCGTCAGGGAGAAACACGCTTTGAAGCCATGGATTAACCGCCTCGGCCTGCTCGGTTCGCTGGCGGTCGAAGACCTCTGGCATGACCGCAAGGTGTCGTTTTGCATCGCCGCGTCGCTGGTGGCGGTAATCGCCCCGCTGTTGCTGCTGTTCGGGCTCAAGCACGGGGTGGTCAGCCAGTTGCAAGACGAACTGCTCAGCGACCCGCGCAACCTTGAAGTGAAAATGCTCAGCAGCGGCAACTATGACACTGCCTGGATCGAGGGTTTGCGCCAGCAGCCCGAGGTCGGTTTTGCCATTGGGCAAACCCGCTCGCTGAACACTCAGGCCGATTTGTTGATGGGTCTGCAACGCTTTGTCGAAAACGCCGAAATCATCCCCACGGACGCCCACGATCCGCTGTTGAACCTGGCGCAAAGCCGCCTGAGTGGCAACCAAGTGATCCTCAGCGCCCGCGCTGCGCAACGCTTGCAGGCCACGGTCGGGGACAGTGTGCGCTTGCGCGCGCCACGTCGTCTGGACGGCATTAACGAGCGCGGGGAGTTGAATTTGGTGGTGGTGGCGGTACTCGATGCGGCCCGTTTTGGCCGCGCTGCCGGGTTTGTCGCACCGCCGTTGCTGTTAGAGCTGGAGCGCTTTCGCGATGGTTATCAAGTGCCCGCGTTTGGCCTGGACAGCGGCAAGCCGCAGGTCGACCTCAAGCCGCGGTATGCCCGTGCCCGCGTATATGCCCGCGACATTGACAGCGTGGCGCCGCTGGAGCGCTGGCTGAACCTGCAGAACATCGAAACCTCTAGCCGTCTGGCGGAGATCGACAACGTTAAAGCCATCAATCATGTGCTGGGGCTGATTTTCGGCGTGATTGCCGGGGCGGCCTTGATCGGCTGCATTGCTTCGATGGTCGGCGCGTTTCTGGCCAACATCGACCGTAAGCGCAAAAGCCTCGCGGTGCTGCGCCTGTTGGGCTTCAGCAGCCCGGCCGTGGCCGGTTTTGTCATCGTCCAGGCCATGCTCTTGAGCCTGGTGGGCTATATCGGCGGCCTGGGGTTTTATGGCGTGGGTAGCCTGCTGTTTGATCACCTGCTGGGCAGCAGCCAGGCCACCGGCACTTTTGTCTGTCATATCACGATCTGGCACGGGCTGGCGGCCTTGCTGATCGCCTTGTTGGTTGCCGCACTGGTCGCCGTGATCGGCGCACTGCGGGCCATCAGCATCCAACCTGCGGAGAGTTTGCGTGAGCTATAAACGTGTGCTGTTGCTCACTTCCCTGAGCTTTGGTTATTGGCTCAACGCGTCGGCGGCGAGCTGGGACGAGAAGTATTACAACCCGGCGCCTGACGCCAATGACGTGGTGCTGCCGATGCCGTGCGATGGCGCGATGGTGTTTCGCAAGGTGTTCATCCCCGTCACCGGGCCGCTGGATGACTACCCGATCAACATCGGCCAGGACAGCGCTGAGTGGGGCTATGTCGAGCAGAAGCGCCCGACCTTTATCGCCGGTAGCTTCACGGGCGCCAAGGGCGACAAGTCGCGTTACTACCTGATGGCCAAGTACGAGATGAGCCAGTTGCAGTATCAGGCGCTGACTGACGAAACCTGCCCCACGCCGTCGAACAAACTGCGCTTGCCACAGGTGGCGATCAGTTGGGTGCAGGCCATCGAGGCGGGCGACAAGTACAACCTGTGGCTGCGCAAAAACGCGGCTGCCAAATTGCCCAAGGAAGACGGTGCGCAGGGCTTTCTGCGCCTGCCAACCGAAACCGAATGGGAGTTCGCCGCCCGTGGCGGGCTGGAAGTGGGCGCGGCTGAATTCAGTGACACACGCTATCCAATGCCAGAAGGTTTGAACGCCTATGAGTGGTTCGGTGGCGCCCAGTCGTCGAACGGCAAACTGCAGCTGAGCGGCCTGCAAAAGCCGAATCCGCTGGGCCTGCACGACATGCTCGGTAACGCCGACGAGATGATGTTTGAGCCTTTTCGCTTGAACAAACTGGACCGCCAGCACGGCCAGGCAGGCGGTTATGTGGTGCGCGGCGGCAACTACCTGACCCCGCAAGCCGACTTGCGCACGTCGTTGCGCAAGGAAGAGCCGTACTACAACGCGGACGGCCAGGTGAAAAACAAATCCACCGGCCTGCGACTGGTGATGGTGTCCCCGACCCTGACTTCGCGCGAGCGGGTGGGCAGCATCGAACAGAGCTGGAAAAAGCTCGGCAGCGGCGCCCAGGAAGGCGACAAAGGCACCGTGCAAGAGCTCAACACGCTGGCCCAAGGGGTTGAAGACAAGGCCCTCAAAGAGAAGCTGCAAACCCTGGAAAACCAGTTGCGCGCCAGCAACCAGCAACAGGAAGAAACCCGCGATCAGGCGATTCGCGCGAGCCTCAACCTGGGTGCTTTCCTGTGTACCAAGATGCTCGATGACGGCCAGTACCTGGACTTCCTGCAGAAAAATTTCACCCTCAACTGCGAGTCCGAAGACAAGGACCCGAGCTGCGACATGCGCAAGGGCAAGCTCGATGAGCAGAAGGACCGTCTGCACAAGCTCAGCCGTTACTACGCCAGCAGTCTGGTGGAGTCAGCATCCTTGTACGGCCAGCCGCTGCTGGAGGCGCAAGTGCCGGTGATGGAAGAAATCATCAGCCAGAACAAACAACTGCAAGAACTCAAACCTTATTTGCGCACGCACTGGGCCAATCAGAAGACCTACCTGCAGAAGCAGAAGATCGACACTGACGCCTGGTTGAAGAGCTGCAAGTCGGTCACCCCCTAAGCCCACTACATGCTTCAACAAGGAGAAATACGATGATTCGCAGCCTGCTGGCCTCTTCCCGATACATGATGTCTTTCGTGCTCATAGCCGGCGTGCTGTTGAGCGGCTGTGCGTCCACGGGCAGCAGCTCGCTGGGCATGGGGGCTCCGGCACCGGACCCGCGTTTGACCCAAGGCACGGATGCCCAGTTCTTTAGCAAGTCGGGCTATCAGGCGTGTGCGATGGGTGCGGGCGCCGCGGTGCTGGCCTGTGTGCTGAGCAACCCCAACAACAAGGCGGTGTGCATGATCGCGGCGGGTGTGGCGGCGTGTGGCGTGGCGATGGGGGCTAACTACTACGTGGATCAGCGTCGTAGCGAATACGCCGACACTAACCAGCGTTTGCAGAAGTACAACAGCGACGTGCAGTTGGACACGCAAAAAGTCGTGATGCGCACCGCCACTGCGCAGCAGGTGATTGACGATGACAAGGCGCAGGTTGAGCAGATCAAGCGCGACCTGGCGAGCAAGAAAATCGACAAGGCCCAGGCGCAAAAGCAGATTGCGAGCATCGACAGCAACATCGAGCAACTGCGTCTTGAAGTTAAAAACATGCAGGGCAAAGTCACCGGCTACAACGAGGCCATGAAAGTCGAGCGCAGCCAGGGTGCGGGCCCTGAGCTCCAGCAAATCGACGCCAACATCGCCAAGATGAACGAGAAAGTCGCCAGCCTGCAAAAAGAAGTCGATGGTTTGTACAGCCAGCGCTCCGCGATCACCTTGGGTTGAGACCATGAACGCACGATTGATAGGGGTGTTGGGGGCTGTGCTGGCGTTGTCCGGTTGTGCCACCCAGCCGGGTGAGTGTGATGCAGGCAACCGCGACGCAGGGCTGTTCACCAAGGTGAACTGTGATGCCGGCGGTGGCTACCGTGCGCAGATTCAGCAAAACGAACTCGCATTGGCCCAGTCGCAGCAAGAAAACGCGATGTTCCATCAGGTCTACGCGGACATTGCCGCGCAACAAGCCGCCTCCCGGGCCAACGTGCAGGCGCAGCAACAGGCTCAGGCGACCTTGAACCAGTCGCTGAATAAGTTGCTCGGCTCGCTCAAGGCCCGTACCGGCAACAAAGCCCAGGTACAGCAGCAGATCGCAGGTCTGGAGCAACAGCTCAAGGCCGCGCAGGTTGCACCAGTGAGAGCCTCGGATCCGGCGCAGGTGGCAGCCAAGCAGCAGGAACTCAATGCGCTGCAAAAGAAAGTTAACCAGCTGCAATTCAGCCTCGGTTACGAGTAAGCCTTGCAGGCCAGACCGTCGGCGGCCCAGTGCCGCCGACACTGTTTTCAGGAAGCCAAACGATGCAGCGCATTACTCGGGATGAGCACGCCAGCCCCACGGGGCTAGGCGCGCTGGAAGCTAAAATCGCGCTGATCCTCAAGCACTTCCCGCCGTCGGTGGCGAGCGTTTACGCGATTCCGCGGATCGGCAGCGGCCAAGTGCTGGAGTGGTGGAGCGAGCTGGGTGGCCAGCCCACACGTTTTCATGACTTGAGCGAGGTTCAGCAGGCGGCCTTGCTGGCGCGTTATCACCAGCGCCAAGCCAGCCTGGGCTTGTTGGCCGATGAGCTGGTTGCGCGCGGTGAGGCCGAGCAAGCGGCCAGTTTGCGCGGGCTGATGGGCCCGCCGGACCTCAACAACCTGTACAGCATCAACGGTGACCCGGTGGTGGTGCGTTGGGGCCTAAAGCCGCCTGCGCCTGCGCCTGCTGCGGTTACACCGCCCACTGCTGGCACGCGACCCGTTGTGGTGCGACGGCTGTGGCGCGGTTGGCCGTGGCTGTTTCTCGGGCTGCTGCTGTTGGGCCTGTTGCTGTGGGCGCTGTGGTATTGGCGATTGCCGCCGATGAACCTGTGGTCGAACTCAAGCAGCTACGCCTGCCGCGTCAAAGCGCCGAGCCATCAGGAGTTGCCGCCTGAGTTTGTGGTGATTCTGGACACGTCGGGCTCCATGAACCTCAACATCAACGCGACCAAAGCCGATGAAGACTGGTACTTCGGCACGCGGCCGACACCGGACGATGACGACCCGCGTACGGTCAAAATCTTCAGCCCGAACACCCGTCTTGATGTGGCCAAGGCGTCGTTGTCGCGGATGATCAACAACCTGCACCCCAACATCGACACGCGGCTGATGACCTTCGCCGGGTGCTTTCAACAGCCGGATCACGGCGTGTTCACAGCGGCACAGCGGCCACAACTGATTGCAGGTATTCAAGGGTTGCACGCTAACGAAGGCACGCCTTTGGCGGCCAGCCTGAGAAAAGCCGCGCGCAAGGTGGATGGCCGTGACCGGGATGCCGTGATTGTGATGTTCGTCGACGGCGACGATGGCTGCGATCAAAACGTGTGCAAAGTGGCGCAGAACATCGCCATTGAGCAGCCGCGCTTGCACGTCAATGTGGTCAATATCGGCGACAGCTCGCTGTCCAACTGCATCGCTGAAAACACCGGCGGGAGCATTTACTCCAGCCGCAATGCCAGTGATTTGGCCGATGCGCTGCAAGCGGCGACGCAGGCCGTCTCGGAGTGTGAATAACGTGGGATGCCGGATGTTTTCAACGCATCCGGCATCCATTGCGCCGACTGTGGGCTTATCAGTGCTGCAAGATCTTGGACAGAAAGCTGCGAGCCCGATCTGAGCGCGGAGCGCCGAAAAACGCTTCGGATTTCACGTCTTCAATAATCTCGCCGCCGTCCATGAACACGATGCGATCTGCCACTTTGCGGGCGAAGCCCATTTCGTGGGTGACACACATCATGGTCATGCCCTCGCTGGCCAACTCAACCATGACGTCCAGGACCTCGTTGACCATCTCCGGGTCGAGTGCCGACGTCGGCTCATCGAACAGCATGGCGATGGGGTCCATCGCCAGAGCCCGCGCGATAGCGACTCGCTGCTGCTGACCGCCCGACAACTGAATCGGGTATTTGTGGGCGTGGCTCTTGAGCCCCACGCGTTCGAGCAGCGCCATGCCTTTTTTCGTTGCGGTGGGGCGATCACGGCCCAGTACCTTGATTTGCGCAAGGTTGAGGTTGTCGATAATGGTCAGGTGCGGGAACAGTTCGAAATGCTGGAACACCATGCCCACCCGGGCCCGCAATTTCGGCAAGTCGACACCTTTGCCGGTGACAGGCTGGTTCTCGATGAAAATATCGCCCTTTTGTACAGGCTCCAGGCCGTTGACGCATTTAATCAACGTGCTCTTGCCTGAGCCGGACGGGCCGCACACCACCATGACTTCACCGCGTGCAAGCTCAGTGGTGCAGTTCTTCAGGACTTGGAAGTTGCCGTACCATTTGCTCAGGTTGTTCATCCGGATCATGCGGTTTTCCCTACGTTTGATTTCAGGCGTTTGCTCAGATTGGACAGCAGGTAACAGATCACCAGATAGACCAGGGCGACGAACAGATACAGTTCGACCAGGCGTCCATCACGCTGCGCGAACTTGCTCGCGGCACCCGTGAAGTCGGCGATGGAAAGCACATACACCAGTGAGGTGTCTTGAAACAGGATGATGGTCTGGGTCAGCAACAGCGGCGCCATGCGCCTCAGGGCTTGCGGCAGGATCACGTAGATCATCGCTTGCGTCGGGCGCAGGCCAAGGGCTGCGGCGGCCTGTTTCTGGCCGGGGCTGATGCTTTGAATACCCCCGCGAATAATCTCGCTGTAGTAGGCCGCCTCAAACATGCAGAACGTCACGAAGGCAGTGACGACCGGCCCGATCTGCACCGGTCTTTCAGTGCCGAAGGCCATTTGCAGCAGTAAGGGCATCAGAAAGTAGAACCAGAAAATCACCAGTACCAGTGGGATGCTGCGCATGACTGTGACGTAGCCCAAGGCAAAACCACGCAGGACGCGGTTGTGCGATAGACGCATGATCGCCAGCAGGGTGCCCGTGACGATACCCACCGACATGGCGACAAAGGTCAGCAGCAAGGTGAATTTAAGGCCGTTCCACAGGGCGGGCATGGCCCGGACAATAACGCTCGGATCTAAATCAAACATGACTACCTCGTCGCGCCGCGAATGGTCAGGGAACGTTCGATATGGCCCATGACGAAGGTCACCAGCAGCGAAATGACCACATAAATCAGGGTCGCCGCGCTGAATGCCTCGAAGGTGTTGAACGAGTATTCGCTGATGTTTCGCGCTTGCGCGGTCAGCTCCATCAAGCCGATCGTCAGCGCTACTGATGAGTTCTTCAGGGTGTTCAGCGCTTCGGATGTCAGCGGCGGGAACACCACGCGGATCGCTTGCGGCAACAGGACTTGAAGGTACATCTGGGTAGGTCTTAGACCCAGCGCCAAGGCTGCGCCACGTTGCCCATGTGCGACCGACTCAATGCCTGCCTTGAACAGCTCCGACAGCTTGGCCGAGGTGAACAGGGTCAGGGCGACTACAGCGCTGAAAAACGAGGGGTAGGGCAAATCTTGCTTGAGGTAATCACCCGCCGAAACAGGCAGTAACTCCGGGAGCACGAAGAAGCAGATGAACATCTGCACCAGCAAGGGAATGTTGCGAAACACTTCGGTGTAGAGGTTACACAGCCACACCAACGGGCGCAGTGTGGTGGTGCGCAGCGTGCCGACCAGGCCACCGATCAAAAACGCCAGGATGAACGCGACCAGGGTGGTGGCCAACGTCCAGCTGGTGCCGGTAATCAGCCAATGCAGATACGACGAAGACTCTCCGGGAGCGTGCTCCCAAAAAATACTCCAGTTCCAGTTGTAATCCATGAAGCACCAACCTTTGAAAGGAAATATAGGCCGGAGCACGCCCATGTTCCGGCCAATCAAACCTCTCCCTGTCTGTTGACTGGCTGGAATCAGGACGCGTCTGAGGCGATGGAATCAGACGCCGGTGTCGTTCGGATGGGCGATGGCTTCTTTCAAGGCTTCACTCATCGGCAGATTGATCACGATATTTTTTGGTGGGATGGGTTGCTGGAACCATTTCTGATACAGGGGATCGATCGCTCCCGTGCTGTAGATATTTCTCAAGACATCGTCAGCGAACGTTTTGAACTGCGGATCGTTCTTGCGAATGCCAATGGCATAGGGCTCCGCCGACATTGGGTCGGGCAGCAAAGTGTAGGCATCCGGAGTGCGGCTTTGAGCGATGGTCGCCATCAACTGCACGTCGTCGTTGATGTATGCAGCTGCGCGACCGGTCTCCAGCATCAGGAAGGCTTCGCCACCATCTTTGGCGTTGAGGATCTTCAGGCCCAGGCTTTTATCCCGATCAAGGCCTTTGGTAATCCACTCGCCGCTGCCTCCGGTAATCACCACCACGGCCTTGCCTTTCAAGTCGGCAACGCTGGTGAGCCCAGAAGATTTCTTGACCGCGTATTTGGCGCTGGCGACATAGCTGGTGAGGAGAAAGCCGATTTGTTTCTGGCGCTCAACGGTGTTGGTGGTCACACCGCATTCCAGATCGATGGTGCCGTTGATCAAGAGTGGCGTGCGGGTGGCTGCAACGACAGACACGTATTCGGTCTTGAGGTTGGGCTCTGCGACTTTGACCTTGATTTGATCAACAATTTTTTTGCACAGCTCGACGCTGTAGCCGATCGGTTGTTGGTCGTCGTTCAGATAGGAAAACGGCAAGGATGCGTCACGGTAGCCAAGGGTGACGGTGCCTGATTCCTTGATTTTTTTCAGTGTTCCGGTGAGGTCTTCAGCCTGAACAGCGGTGCACAAACAAGCACCGACAATAAGGGCAAGCAGCTTTTTCTTGTGATCGAACATGGGGATCTCCGACTATTTGTTATGGCAGCTTTGGCACAGCAAAGGGCGAAGGCTTTAGCGCAAGGCGCAAAGGGCTTCGTTGATACGAGCAACAGCTTTTGTTATTTGATCGCGAGAGGTCGCAAACGACAGTCGGAAGTAGCCCGGCAAGCCAAACGCCAAGCCCGGTACGACCGCGACGCCTGCTTGATCGAGCAGATAGGCAGACAGCTCAACATCATCACGGATGACCTGCCCTTGAGGGGTGACGCGGCCCAGCAATTGGCTGCATTCGGGGAACGCGTAGAACGCACCCGCTGGCGCGTCAATGCGCAAACCTGCACATTGGCTCAGGCCGTCTACCAGCAAGCGGCCTCGCTCAGCGTATTCATTTGCGCTACGTGTCACGAAGTCTTGTGGGCCATCCAGGGCTGCGCGAGACGCTTCCTGGGAGATGGCGCTCGCGCCTGAAGTGCTTTGCGATTGGATTTTGCTGACGGCAGCGATCAGCGCTTTCGGGCCCGCGGCGTAACCGATACGCCAGCCTGTCATGGCATAAGCTTTGGCCACACCATTGATCAGCAATGTGCGCTCGCGCAATTGCGGGCAGGCGTTACCAAATGAGACGAAAGGCTGGTCAGCAAGCAACACGTGTTCGTAGATTTCGTCGGACATCACCAGCACGTTGGGGTAACCCTCCAACGCGTTCCCCAAGGCTTGCAGCTCGGCTTCGGAGTAGATGGCGCCGCTCGGGTTAGACGGCGTGTTGAGGATCAGCCAGCGGGTTTTGTCGTTCAGTTGGGCCTGCAGTGCTTGGACACTCAACTTGAAGCCAACCTCTATGCCGCAGGGCACAACCCGCGGGGTGCCGCCGTTAAGCGTGACGATATCGGAATAAGAAACCCAGTACGGCGCCGGGATGATCACCTCATCGCCGGCTTCCAGAGTGGCCATGAACGTATTGAAGATCACTTGCTTGGCGCCGTTTCCGACAGTGATTTCATCGACGCTGTAGGTCAGGCCGTTTTCGCGCTGAAATTTACGGGTGATCGCTTGACGCAGAGCCAGGGTGCCTTGTGGCGCGGTGTAGCGGGTATGTCCATCGCGCATGGCCTGGCAGGCCGCGTCGATGATATGCACGGGGGTATCGAAGTCAGGTTCGCCAAGACTCATGTCAACAATGTCGCGGCCCTGGCTGGCTAACTCTTTGGCACGCATGGAAATAATCATGCTGGGGGACGAGGAGATTTGTTTGACCCGATGACTCTCGAAACTCATGGAATACCCGCCTTTTGTGGAGGGCCCTGGATTTTTAGTGGCCCCTCGCTTTTGTTGTACGACATGGTATGACACATATATCTATTTTCGCAATCTAGAAAAAGCCCCGAAATAAGGAAAAAAATAACATGGCTGACCGATTTGTTTGGAGTGGAAGAAGGCGTTGCAGTGTGCCTGTTTTATGTGCCTTGAAACCTGAAGAAAACCTCAGGCGGTGACATATTGCAGGGCGCTGGATGCCTGGCGTCGGCGGTTCTAAAAAAGAGCGGGCATTCAGGTTCTTGAGCGTTCTAATTTGATGTTGTACGATGACGTATGACGTCAGCAACGGCTGACGCTTTTCCTGCAGCGCATTACATACAGGGTGTTCGAATAATGAATCCACAAGAACTGAAGTCCATCCTCTCGTCCGGCCTACTGTCTTTTCCGCTAACCGACTTCACTGCTCAGGGTGA
>NZ_JBIWEO010000020.1:0-85521 GCF_044762555.1 Pseudomonas sp. NPDC096917
GTTTTCCTGCGTCCGGGTACTGGTAACATCTCCATCAACAACCGCTCCCTGGATAACTTCTTCGGCCGCGAAACTGCCCGCATGGTAGTTCGTCAGCCGCTGGAATTGACCGAGACTGTCGAGAAATTCGACATCTACGTCACTGTTATAGGCGGTGGTGTAAGTGGTCAAGCTGGCGCAATCCGCCACGGTATCACTCGCGCTCTGATGCAGTACGACGAAACCCTGCGTGGCGCACTGCGCAAAGCTGGCTTCGTAACTCGCGATGCTCGTGAAGTTGAACGTAAGAAAGTCGGTCTGCGTAAAGCGCGTAAGCGTCCGCAGTACTCGAAGCGTTAATTCGCAGCTTCGTTCAAAAAAGCCCAGCTCCTCACGGAGTTGGGCTTTTTTTATGGGCGCAATATTATCGATGTGACAACGTGCCACATCCAGCAAATGCCTACGCTGCAAGGGCTGTAGCCGACTCAGAGCGGTAATTACCTTGTCTTAGTAGGGTCTTTTCATTAACATTCGGCAAAATTTTTATAAAGATAAGTTTGCAACTTAGTAGAGGCCTGATTTAACAGGCCACAAAGCTGATGGGAGAGGACGGAATGAGCAATGACGGCGTTAATGTCGGCCGGCGTCGCTTCCTCGTGGCAGCCACATCCGTGGTGGGTGCTGCAGGAGCGGTGGGGGCGGCGGTCCCGTTCGTGGGGTCGTGGTTTCCCAGTGCCAAGGCCAAGGCCGCTGGCGCACCGGTAAAGGTGAATATTGCGAAGGTCGAGCCAGGCCAGCAAATGATTGCTGAATGGCGTGGTCAGCCTGTATTCATCGTACGTCGCACCGATGAGATCCTGGCAAATCTGAAGAAGATTGAAGGTCAGCTAGCTGATCCTGACTCCAAGCAATCTGATCAACCTACCTATGTAAACCCAGAGCTGCGATCGATCAAACCAGAAATTTTGCTGCTGATCGGTATTTGCACCCACTTGGGCTGCTCGCCCACTTTCCGTCCTGAAGTTGCCCCTGCCGACCTTGGCAAGGATTGGGTCGGTGGCTATTTCTGTCCTTGTCATGGTTCGCACTATGATTTGGCTGGTCGTGTTTACAAGGCCCAGCCTGCTCCGCTGAACCTGCCCGTACCGCCTTATTATTATGAGTCGGACAATATTGTTGTCGTTGGCCTCGATGGGGAGAACGCGTAATGAGCAAGTTCATGGATTGGATTGATGCTCGCTTCCCTGCCACCAAAATGTGGGAAGACCACCTCAGCAAATATTACGCGCCGAAGAATTTCAACTTTTTCTACTTTTTCGGCTCCCTTGCCTTGTTGGTTCTGGTTAACCAGATCGTCACCGGTGTGTGGCTGACCATGAGCTACACGCCGTCGGCAGAAGAGGCGTTTGCTTCTGTCGAATACATCATGCGTGATGTCGAATACGGTTCGATTTTGCGTTTGCTGCACTCAACGGGTGCATCGGCGTTCTTTATTGTGGTTTACCTGCACATGTTCCGTGGCTTGCTTTACGGCTCATATCAGAAGCCGCGCGAGCTGGTCTGGCTGTTTGGCATGATGATTTACCTGGCTTTGATGGCAGAAGCGTTCATGGGGTACTTGCTGCCCTGGGGGCAAATGTCCTACTGGGGCGCGCAGGTCATTATTTCGTTGTTCGGCGCCATCCCAGTGATCGGCAACGACCTGACTCAGTGGATTCGTGGTGACTACCTGATCTCCGGGATTACCCTTAACCGCTTCTTTGCCCTGCACGTTGTGGCCCTGCCCATCGTGATTCTGGGACTGGTGGTGCTGCACATTCTGGCCCTGCACGAAGTCGGCTCCAACAACCCTGACGGCGTCGATATCAAGAAGTACAAAGACGAAAACGGCATCCCGCTAGACGGAATTCCGTTCCATCCGTACTACACCGTGAAAGACATTGTCGGTGTCGTGGTGTTCTTGTTCATCTTCTGTTCAATTGTGTTCTTCTTTCCGGAAATGGGCGGCTACTTCCTCGAAAAGCCTAACTTTGAGCAAGCCAACGCCTTCAAGACGCCAGAGCATATTGCCCCTGTCTGGTACTTCACGCCGTTCTACGCGATCTTGCGCGCAATCCCTGACAAGCTGATGGGCGTTATTGCGATGGGCGCTGCGATTGCCGTGCTGTTCGTGTTGCCATGGCTGGACCGCAGCCCTGTGAAATCCATGCGCTACAAAGGCTGGATGAGCAAAATCTGGCTGTGGGTGTTCTGCATTTCGTTCGTGATTCTGGGTGTGCTGGGTGTTCTGGCGCCGACCCCGGAGCGCACGTTGGTGTCGCAGGTGTGTACGTTCTTGTACTTCGCCTACTTCATTCTGATGCCGTTCTACACCAGGCTTGAGAAGACCAAACCGGTTCCGGAAAGGGTGACTGGCTGATGAAAAAGCTATTTGCTGTATTGATGCTCGCGCTGATGCCTGTGCTGTCCTTTGCGTCCGAACAGGGTGTGCCACTCGACAAAGTCGATATCGATGTCTCTGACAAGGCTGCGTTGCAAGATGGTGCGCGTACGTTCGCCAACTATTGCATGGGCTGTCACAGTGCCAAGTTCCAGCGCTATGAGCGCGTGGCGGACGATTTGGGTATCCCTCATGACGTCATGCTCAATAATCTGGTGTTCACGGGTGCCAAGATTGGCGATCACATGAGCATCGGCATGCAGCCTGAAGACGCCAAGGCCTGGTTCGGTGCTGCACCGCCAGACTTGACCCTGGTGGCGCGTGTGCGTGGCACAGACTGGCTCTACAGTTACTTGCGTTCGTTCTACGAAGACCCATCGCGCCCTTGGGGGGTGAACAACACCGTCTTCCCCAATGTGGGCATGCCAAACGTGCTTGCGCCGCTGCAAGGGCGTCAAGTTATCGGTTGCAAGCAAGTACAGATCGTCGAAGACGGCAAGAAGCAGTATGATCCGCTCACCGGCACACCTTTGACACATGAAGCGTGCGACCAGCTGACAGTATTGCCAAAGACCGGCACGCTGACTGAAGAGCAGTTCGATGAGAAGATCAAGAACCTTGTGACCTTCCTGGCCTACTCGGCTAACCCGGTGAAGCTGGAGCATCAGCGCATCGGTACTTACGTATTGCTCTATCTGGCCTTCTTCTTCGTATTCGCTTATCTGCTCAAGCGCGAATACTGGAAGGATGTGCACTGATACCGTTACAAGCATTGCTGTTAATCGTGCGCGCCCAAGGGTGTCTCTGAAAAGGTAACAGTGCAGGACAGGGGGGAGGGCAAGGTCAAGATGATCTGTTCTCCCCGGGTTCTGCTGTTATTGGAGGCGCTTCTTGGGCGCGTTCGTTTTTCTGCTTCTGATAATTTCTACAAGCGAGGAGGACCGCCATGGGCGTGACCAATCGGTTGGCCTGTTACTCCGACCCCGCCGACCACTATTCCCACCGAGTACGCATTGTGCTCGCCGAGAAAGGTGTCAGCGCCGAGATCATTAGCGTGGAGGCGGGTCGTCATCCGCCGAAGCTGATCGAAGTGAACCCCTACGCCAGCCTGCCAACCCTGGTCGATCGTGATCTGGCGTTGTGGGAGTCGACAGTGGTAATGGAGTATCTGGATGAGCGTTACCCGCATCCGCCGTTGTTGCCGGTCTATCCGGTAGCGCGAGCCAATAGCCGTTTGCTGATTCACCGTATCCAGCGTGACTGGTGTGCTCTGGTCGACTTGATTCTCGACTCGCGCACCAAGGAACCTGCACGTGTGCAGGCGCGCAAAGAGTTGCGAGAGAGCCTGACAGGCGTGTCTGCATTATTTGCAGACAAACCTTTTTTCCTCAGTGACGAGCAAAGTCTGGTCGACTGCTGTCTATTGCCGATACTCTGGCGTTTGCCTGTATTGGGTATTGAATTGCCGCGGCCTGCCAAGCCGCTGCTTGACTATATGGAGCGTCAGTTTGCGCGTGAGGCTTTCCAGGCAAGCTTGTCTGGTGTCGAACGCGATATGCGCTAAGGCTTTAGGAGCCCTTGATGAATTCGAGTCGACCTTATCTGGTGCGTGCGCTGTATGAGTGGATTGTTGATAACGATTGCACTCCGCACTTGCTGGTTAAATCTGACTACCCGAAGGTCCAGGTGCCTCAGGGTTTTGCCAGTGATGGACAAATAGTCCTCAATGTATCGCCAAGCGCCGTGCGCAATCTGCACATGGACAACGAAGCCGTTAGCTTTGACGGGCGTTTTGGTGGTGTGCCACACACGCTGTACGTGCCGATTGCGGCCATTCTGGGTATTTACGCTCGGGAGAATGGCCAGGGCATGATGTTTGACCTTGAAGACGCATTTGAAGCGGATGACGAGGTTGAGCCGGATGATGATGGACCGCCATCGGGTACTGAGCCGCCACGACCTAGTGGTCGGCCAAGCCTGAAAGTGGTGAAGTAACCAAAAAGGCGACCTGAAGAGGTCGCCTTTTTTGTGGGTATTTGAGACCTGTGGGAGCCGGGCTTGCCTGCGGCAGCTCCTGCAGGGGGTTAGTCGATGTATTCGAAGAGTTTGACGATTTTTTGCACGCCGGAAACGCTTTGAACCAGGTTGGTGGCGCGGGCGGCTTCTTGTTTGGTAACCAGACCAAGCAGGTAAACAATGCCATTTTCAGTCACAACTTTGATGCGTGAACCCGGAATGCCATTGTCAGTCAGCATTTGGGTCTTGATCTTGGTGGTCAGCCACGCATCGTTGTTGCGCGCCAGAATCGAGGAGGGCGCCATGACTTGCAGTTCGTTGTTGACCTTTTTTACTCGTTGCACAGCCGCAGCTGCTTGTTCAGCCTGCGCCTTGAGGTCGGCGCGCGGGGTTTGCCCGGCCAGGAGTACGATGCCGTTGTAGCTGGTGACAACGATGTGCGAGCCGTTATCAAGGTCCGGATTAGCTTTGGCGACGTTGACGGCCACTTTGGTTTCAATCAGGGAGTCGTCGATCTTGCTGCCGAACGTGCGAGTGCCGCGATCATCTTCAATCGGTGTGTCGCGGGTGGCGGTCAATACCGAGCTGCAACCAGCGGTCAGGCCGAGGCACAGCGTCAATGCCACTAGGCTAAAGCGATTAAAAGTCATTCTTCACTCCCGAACAGTTGGCTGTCGATCAGATCGCACAAGCAGTGGATCGCCAGCAGGTGGACTTCTTGAATACGTGCGGTGACATTGGACGGGACGCGAATTTCCACGTCTTCAGGCAGCAGTAGCGATGCCATGCCGCCGCCATCGCGACCGGTCATGGCAACCACGATCATCTCGCGATCGTGAGCCGCCTGAATGGCCTGGATGATGTTGGCCGAGTTACCGCTGGTAGAGATTGCCAGCAGCACGTCGCCAGGTTGACCAAGGGCGCGGATCTGCTTGGAAAAAATCTCGTTGAAGCTGTAGTCATTGGCGATCGAGGTAATCGTCGAGCTGTCTGTGGTCAGTGCAATGGCAGGCAGGCTCGGGCGCTCGCGCTCAAAGCGGTTCAGCAGCTCGGACGAGAAGTGCTGGGCGTCGCCTGCGGAACCGCCGTTACCGCACGAAAGCATTTTGCCTTCGTTGAGCAGGGCGTTAACCATCACTTGGCTGGCTTGCTCGATGTGAGGGGCAAGAACCTCCATCGCCTGCTGCTTGGTATCGATGCTGGCCTGAAAAAGCTGGCGAATTCGGGATTGCATGTCCATCTATGTGACCTTAAGTAGGGCGGCTGGTCGGGCGTGAACCAGGTGTTCCTGGGTGACTCCCCGGCACAAAAATGTGCAGCCCGCAAAGCAAAGCAAAATCGTTGAGTAAAAAGGGTGCTGGAATAGGCCAGGCAGCGCTTTAGCTGTCAAAGGCATTCCGTAGCCAGTTCAAATGGGGTGCCGCGCTATCCATGGCTACGACGTCAAATCGACAGGGGTGGTTGGCCCAGCGCGATTCGCGTTGCAAGAAATACTGAGCGGCCAGTATCAGCTTTTGACGCTTGCGTGCGTCAACGCTGGCTAGTGCGCCGCCCCATTGCGCATGTTGTCGGTAACGAACTTCGACGAATACTACTGTATCGCCGTCGAGCATGACCAGATCCAGCTCGCCGCGCTTGCATAGCCAGTTCTGCGCCAGCAAGCGTAAACCGTGTTGCTCAAGATGCCGCAGCGCAGTGCGCTCGGCATCTTTGCCTGTTTGCTGGCTTGAGCGTTCGGGCATCAGTTTGGGGTGTCGGGCAGGCGTTGAACCTGACCATTAACGAACTCAGCCCATGGCAACTGGCGTTGAATATGTTGCTGTTGGCTCATGCTCAGGCTGCCTGACAGGCCGTCAATCCGGTTGTCGGGCAGGGCCTTGAGTTGCTCCAGTCTAGAAGTCAGTCGATAAGCGTCTACACCCATGGCGTACAGGCGGCCCAGGCTACCACCGGCTTGTGGCCATTGTGCGGTCACTTGTTGGCGCAACGGGTTTGCAGTGTCGAGCAGCCAAGGGGTTTCGCAAAAACGGATGCCGTTCATGTCTTTGTACTGGTTTTGGTCGCCGCTGGCACTGAACACGTGAGATGTGGCGTAAACCGGAACGTCACCCGCGTACTGATAGTTGAGCGTTGGCTTGATCTGTTGGGCTTGCTGGGGCGTTGCAGCCAGGAAGATGAACTCCATGTCCTGACGACGCGAAGGCTGGCCAGAACCACCGGCATTTCGCAGTTGCACCAGATCGGCGACTTGCTGGGCCAGTGCAACAGGCTTGTCGATGTGTTCGATGCCAACGACGGTGCCGCCATTGGCTTCCCATTCCTGACGGAACGCCTTGAGTACCCGATCGCCCCATTCGCCTTGCGGCACAATGGCGCCAGCGCGGGTCAGGCCGTCAGCGTGTGCGCGGCGTGCAACTTCGCGTGCTTCGTCTTCAGCGGCCAGGCCAAATTGAAACAATTGCGCAGGGCCTTGTGCGCCTTCGCTGTAGTTAAGGGCCAAGGTAGGAATCGGCAGTTGGGAGCGAGTGTTCAATTGCTTGACCAGTGACTTTTCCAGTGGGCCAACCACCAGTTGCACGCCATCGGCTTGAGCCTTGCGATAGAAGTCGTCCAGCGAGGTCAGGCGTGAGCTGTCATAGAACTGAATGCTCGGCGGGTTCTGGCCGGCTTGCTGTGCTTGATAGTGCGCAGCCATAAAGCCATCGCGCAGTGCTTTGCTCACAGAGGCCAGTTGGCCGTCCTGGGGGAGCAGCAGGGCGATTTTGTTCAGCGGCTGGCTGGCCAGTTCTTTGAGCTTGAGCAAAGGCGCGGGCAACTGGGTAGCTGCCGGGTGCGTCGGGTTTTGCGCGCGCCATTGATCAATAGCGTTTTGTTGATCTTGCAGGCTGGAGGCGCTTTTGACAGCGAGGGCCAAGGACATCCAGCCGCCCATCACGCCTGTATCAGGCGTACGCAGTTGTTCAGCCGGCAGTGCAGCGACCAGTGCCCAAATGGCTTCGTTATTGCTGTTGGCAGCATCGCCGGTCAGGATCTGGCTCATGGCGGCGCGTTCGCGGGCGGCGGCCAGGTTCTGACCGTCGGCCTCCAGAGCGCGTGCATGAACCACATGTGTGCGCACTTGCAAGTCGGCTGGCATCTCATTGAGGCGCGATACGCTTGGGTGGTTCAGGGCGGTCAGCGCGTCTTTGGGCTGGTTACGGCTCATCGCCAGTTCTGCGGCCAGGGTGCTGGCAAAAACCTGTTGTGCAGGTTTGAGTGTGTCCAGCGGGACCTGCGCCAGGATTTGCGCTGCGCGCTGGTTGTCTTTTTGGCGCATTGCAAGGTCGGTTGCGGATAGGCGCAGCAGTGCCGCCTTTTCCGGGTCCTTGCTCGCAGAGGCCTGTTGCAGCAGCTGCTCAAGGCTGGCATCGGGCGTACGTGGGAGTTCGCCAAGGCTGGATGAGGGCGAGCTGGCGCAAGCCGCCAACAAGGCAGCGAGGCAGAGGGCAGTGAACAGCCGCAGGCAAGCGATCATGTAGTGTTCCTGATACTCGATCAAATGAGGGGGGAAGTGTACCCAAGCGCTGGCCGGGGCGCGATGTTACTGGTGATAAAGCTTAAATTTAGATGACTTCTGTCCATTGTGGCGCGGTGTTTTCCAGATTGACGCTTTTGAGCGTGTCTGGAGGGTGCGTTCAGCAGGGTTCTACGCGCTACAATGGCGCCTTTAACTCTAATGAGGTGCGCGTTTTGACTGCTCCAGGTGCTTTGAATTCCGTTGTCGGCTCACTTTATGTGGTGGCCACGCCCATCGGTAACCTGGACGACATCAGTGCGCGTGCGCTTAAAGTGTTGCGCGAGGTGTCGTTGATCGCGGCCGAAGACACGCGTCACTCCCTGCGTTTGATGCAGCATTTTGGCATCACTACCCCGCTGGGTGCTTGTCACGAACATAACGAGCGTGATGAAGGCAGTCGCTTTATTCAGCGATTACTGGCCGGTGAAGATGTGGCGTTGATTTCTGATGCGGGTACGCCGCTGATCTCTGATCCGGGTTACCACCTGGTGCGGCAGGCGCGAGCAGCCGGGGTCAAGGTAGTGCCTGTGCCAGGCGCTTGCGCCTTGATCGCTGCGTTGTCGGCCGCCGGGTTGCCTTCTGATCGCTTTATCTTTGAAGGCTTCTTGCCGGCTAAGGCCGTGGGTCGCCGTTCGCGTCTTGAGCGATTAAAGGAAGAGCCGCGCACCCTGATTTTCTACGAGGCGCCGCATCGCATCCTTGAATGCCTGCAAGACCTGGAGCTGGTGTTTGGCGCAGATCGCCCGGCATTGCTGGCGCGGGAGCTGACCAAGACCTTCGAAACACTCAAGGGCTTGCCGTTGTCCGAGCTGCGCGCTTTTGTAGAATCTGACAGCAATCAACAGCGCGGCGAGTGTGTCGTGCTGGTTGCAGGCTGGACCGCGCCCGACACCGATGAGGTGGTGAGCAGTGAAGCAATGCGCATTCTTGATCTGCTGCTTAAAGAAATGCCACTCAAGCGCGCTGCTGCATTGGCTGCTGAAATAACTGGCGAGCGCAAAAATGTGTTGTACCAAGTTGCACTTGGGAAGCAGAAAACAGAGTAAGCAGTAGTGGCACTTAGCCCTTATTGTTGCAGTCAGGCCTATATGTAAAGGCGCCGAGGTTAGATGTTGAACGTAGTGTGCCGCTTTTAAAGCTTGTTCTATACGCTCTGTACAGTTAATCTTCGCGCCGGAGAGTCGATTGGACAGTCGCTGCCCTCTATGAAAATTAGGGGGGGGAGGAAAGTCCGGGCTCCATAGGGCGAAGTGCCAGGTAATGCCTGGGAGGCGTGAGCCTACGGAAAGTGCCACAGCAAGACCAAATAGGGTCCCAAGGCGTGGCCCGCGCTGGGACCGGGTAGGTTGCTAAAGATGTCCAGTGATGGCCATCGTAGACGAATGACTGTTCAAGACAGAACCCGGCTTACAGATCGACTCTCCACCTTTTTTCTCCTGCTTGTTTCGCAAGCAGATAGGCATTCTTGAAATGCTCGCTCCAATCCCCCCCCCTCGCTTTATTTGCAAGAAGAACGGCAACCTAATGCCAAAAAGTTCTTACTCTTAACAGATCACTTTAAGTTTGAACTCCGAAGCATTGAATTAGCAGCTTATGGCACGTGATCGAACACCTCCGCTTATTGCTGTACGTCTATTTACTCTCCTAAATCTCAGTAATGTAAGGATTTTCCTTGGGGCCGCGCCTTGACGGTGTGGTGGGCGCATTCCTATAGTGTGCACAAGTGGCGAAAAGTGGCAGAAAGTGGGTTTTTTAAACGTAAAACGCTAATTTTTGGAGTGACGCCTCGTGTTTCGCGGAGCCAACGCAATCAGTCTCGATGCCAAGGGCCGTCTCGCAATGCCGAGCCGGTACCGCGACGAGCTGATTTCGAGAAGCTCCGGGCAACTGATCGTGACCATTGATGCGGTGGATCCCTGCTTATGTGTGTACCCGCTCGATGAGTGGGAATTGATTGAAACCAAGCTGCGGGCGTTGCCTTCGTTGCGTGAAGAAAACCGCCGTTTGCAACGTCTGTTGATTGGTAATGCCGTCGACCTCGAACTCGATGGCAGTGGTCGTTTTCTGGTGCCGCCGCGTTTGCGTGAGTATGCCAAGTTGGACAAGCGCGCGATGTTGGTGGGCCAACTGAACAAGTTTCAACTGTGGGACGAGGATGCCTGGGAAGCTGTTTCTGCCGCTGACCTTGCAGCCATTCAACAACCGGGCGCGATGCCTGATGAACTGCGTGATTTAATCCTGTGACTATTGATAGCGACTTCAACCACATCACCGTATTGCTCGATGAAGCCGTAGAGGCTCTCGCCGTACGTCCTGATGGATGCTATCTGGATGGCACCTTCGGTCGCGGCGGACATAGCCGCTTGATACTCCAGAAGCTGGGTCCTGAGGGGCGTCTTCTCGGGTTTGATAAAGATCCACAAGCGATTGCCACGGGGCAAGCGCTAGCGGCCGAAGACGGCCGCTTTGTCATTGTGCAGCGTAGTTTTGCAGAAATGGGAGCCGAAATTTCCGGGCGCGGCCTGGCCGGTAAAGTCAGCGGTGTCCTGCTCGACCTGGGCGTGTCTTCGCCTCAGCTCGACGACCCGCAGCGCGGCTTCAGTTTCATGAACGACGGCCCGTTAGACATGCGAATGAACCCTGCCCAAGGTGTAAGCGCGGCTGAATTCGTTAACACTGCGTCCCGTGAAGAAATAGCCCGAGTCTTCAAAGAATATGGCGAAGAGCGTCACGCATGGCGTATGGCGGGCGCAGTTGTGGATCGGCGTGAAAGCAAGCCATTCGAGCGTACGGCTGACCTTGCAGAAGTCCTGAAGGTAGCCAACCCTGCGTGGGAAAAGGGCAAGAACCCGGCAACCCGTACGTTCCAGGGCTTACGCATTCACGTCAATAACGAATTGGGTGATCTGGAAGCGGGCCTTGAAGCTGCATTGGAATCGCTGGAAATCGGCGGCCGTCTGGTTGTCATCAGTTTTCATTCCCTGGAAGACCGTATCGTCAAGCAGTTCATGCGCAAACTGGTCAAGGGCGAGTCAGACAACCTTCCTCGCGACCTGCCGATTCAGCACGTTGCGTTTGTTCCGAAAATCAAAATTCATGGCAAGGCACTGACTGCCTCCGATAAAGAGCTTAAAGCCAACCCGCGCTCGCGCAGCGCTGTCATGCGCGTCGCGGAGAAGCTTCGTTGAACAAGCTTTACGCTAAACCACTTCCCGGCGGAAGTTTCTTCATGCTGCTGCTGTTTATTGCCGTGCTGATTTCGGCTGTGGGCGTTGCTTACAGCGCGCACTGGAACCGTCAATTGCTCAACACCCTGTACGGGGAGCTGAGTGTACGTGACAAGGCTCAGGCCGAATGGGGGCGTTTGATCCTGGAGCAAAGCACCTGGACCGCGCATAGCCGTATCGAAACCCTGGCCAGCGAACAGCTGAAAATGCACATCCCGGGTGCAGCAGAAGTTCGGATGGTGGCGCCATGATCAAACTCGAAGGCGCACTTTATCCGTGGCGTTTTCGCGTGGTGCTGGCACTGCTGGCACTGCTGGTGGGCGCGATCGCCTGCCAAATTGTCTACTTGCAGGTCATCGACCACGACTTCCTCAAAGGTCAGGGCGATGCCCGTAGCTTGCGTCACATCACTATTCCGGCACACCGCGGGTTGATTACCGATCGTAATGGCGAGCCGTTAGCGGTCAGTACGCCGGTTACCACGCTGTGGGCTAATGCCAAGGAAATGCAGGCCGCTAAAGACCGCTGGCCAGCGTTGGCGCACGCGCTCGGGCAAGACCCGAAGGTGCTGACTGCGCGCCTTGAGCAGCAAGCCAATAAAGAATTCATCTACCTTGTTCGGGGGCTGACCCCTGAGCAGGGCCAAGTCGTGCTCGACCTCAAGGTGCCGGGCGTTTATGGCATTGAAGAGTTCCGCCGCTTCTACCCAGCGGGTGAAGTGACCGCGCACATGGTTGGCTTTACCGACATTGACGACAAAGGGCGCGAAGGCGTCGAACTGGCCTATGACGAGTGGCTGGCCGGCGTGCCGGGCAAGCGACAGGTCATCAAGGACCGACGTGGGCGTCTGATCAAAGACATCCAGGTGACCAAAAACGCCAAGGCAGGGAAGACCTTGGCGTTGTCAATTGACCTGCGCCTGCAATACCTGGCCAACCGTGAGCTGCGCAATGCGCTGGTCGAAAACGGTGCAAAGGCTGGCAGCCTGGTGATCATGGACGTGAAGACCGGCGAAATTCTGGCCATGGTCAACCAACCGACCTACAACCCGAACAACCGTCGTAACCTGCAACCGGCGATGATGCGTAACCGCGCCATGATTGACGTGTTTGAGCCGGGTTCAACGGTAAAGCCGATTTCGATGAGTGCGGCGCTGGAAACCGGCCGCTGGAAACCGACCGACAAAGTCGAGGTGTACCCGGGCACCCTGCAACTGGGCAAATACACCATTCGTGACGTATCGCGTACCGAAGGTCCGGTCCTCGACCTGACTGGCATTTTGATCAACTCCAGTAACGTGGGCATGAGTAAAGTCGCCTTCGATATCGGTGGCGAAGCGATTTTTCGTCAGATGGCCAAAATGGGCCTGGGCCAAGACACCGGTCTGGGGTTCCCGGGCGAGCGCGTCGGTAACCTGCCTAACTACCGTGAGTGGCGCAAGGCCGAAACCGCCACCTTGTCTTACGGCTACGGTGTTTCTGTGACGGCGATCCAATTGGTTCACGCGTTCTCGGCGTTGGCCAACAACGGCAAGTTGGCGCCGCTGACCTTGCTCAAGACGGATAAGGACAAGCCCGTCCAGGCCACGCAAGTCATGCCGGAGCAGGTCGCCAAGACCTTGCAGGGCATGCTTCAGGAAGTGATCGAAAACCCGCGTGGCGTTTGGCGAGCCAAGGTTCCGGCTTACCACGTCGGTGGCAAGTCCGGTACTGCGCGTAAAACATCGTCCGGCGGCGTCAAAGGCTACGCCGTTAACTCTTACCGCTCCCTGTTCGCCGGCTTTGGTCCGATGAGCGACCCGCGTTACGCGATCGTGGTCGTGATTGATGAACCGAGCAAAGCGGGCTACTTCGGTGGTCTGGTATCGGCGCCAGTGTTCAGCAAGGTGATGTCAGGAACTTTGCGCCTGATGAACGTCACACCCGACAACCTGCCAACGGCAGCTGAGCAACAAGCGGCGGCAACAGCTGCCGCAGCCAAAGGAGGGCGCGGCTAATGTCCCTGAGCCTGAACAAGATTTTCCCTCACGCAGGTCACGACTTGCTGATCCGTGAAATGACCCTCGACAGCCGCAATGTACGCGCGGGTGATCTGTTCCTCGCAGTACCGGGTGGCAAGCTTGACGGTCGTGAACACATCAGCGACGCCTTGAAACGCGGTGCTGCAGCCGTTGCCTATGAAGTAGACGGCGCCTCTGTGCTGCCTATTACTCCTGTGCCCTTAATTCCGGTCAAAGGTCTGGCGGCCCAGCTTTCAGACATCGCCGGACGCTTTTATGGCGAGCCGAGCCATCACCTGAACCTCGTGGGCGTCACCGGAACCAACGGTAAAACCAGCGTGACCCAACTGGTCGCCCAAGCGCTGGATTTGCTCGGTCAGCACTGCGGCATCGTCGGCACCCTGGGTACCGGTTTTTATGGTGCGTTGCAAAGCGGTCGCCACACCACGCCAGACCCGATTGCCGTGCAGGCCATGTTGGCCGACCTGAAAAAGGCCGGTGCCAAAGCCGTGGCCATGGAAGTGTCGTCCCACGGTCTGGATCAGGGTCGAGTCAGTGCGCTGGCGTTTGACGTGGCCGTGCTGACCAACTTGTCCCGCGATCACCTGGACTATCACGGCACCATGGAGGCTTACGCCGCGGCCAAGGCCAAGCTGTTTGCCTGGCCAAACCTGCGTTGCCGGGTGCTCAATCTGGACGATGAGTTCGGTCGCCAACTGGCTGCTGAAAAACTCGAATCGCGCCTGATCAGTTACAGCCTCGAAGACAGCAGCGCCTATCTCTATTGCCGCGAAGCGAGCTTTGATGACGAGGGTGTGCGCGCCACCCTGGTGACGCCACAAGGCGAACACCATTTGCGCAGCACCTTGCTAGGCCGTTTTAACCTGAGCAATGTGCTGGCCGCCGTTGGCGCGTTGCTCGGTCTTGACTACGCGCTCGACGAAATTCTTAACGTGCTGCCCAAGCTGGAAGGCCCGGTCGGACGTATGCAACGTTTGGGCGGCGGTGCCAAGCCGTTGGTGGTGGTCGATTACGCCCATACCCCGGATGCGCTGGAAAAAGTGCTGCTCGCACTGCGCCCTCACGCAAAAGGCCAATTGCACTGCCTGTTCGGCTGCGGCGGCGACCGTGATCGCGGTAAGCGCCCATTAATGGCTGAGGTGGTTGAGCGTTTGGCTGACGCGGTGCTGGTAACCGACGACAACCCGCGCACCGAAGACCCAGCGCAGATTTTTACTGATATTCGTGCCGGTTTTACGGATGCCGACAAGGTGGTTTTCGTTGCCGGTCGTGGCGCAGCCATTGCGCAGATCATCGCCAATGCCCGCGCTGAAGACGTCATCGTGCTGGCTGGTAAAGGTCACGAGGACTATCAGGAAATCAACGGCGAGCGCCATGACTTCTCTGACCTGGTCGAAGCCGCCAAAGCCCTGTCTGCCTGGGAGGTTACTCATGCTTAAGCCTCTTCTATTAAGCGAAATCGCTGCCACCCTGAACGGTCGTCTGGTCAGCGCAGACAGCCGATTCAATGGCGTCAGCATCGACAGCCGCGCCATTACTCAGAACCAGTTGTTTATCGCCCTGACAGGTCCGCGTTTTGATGGTCATGACTACTTGAATGAAGTCGCAGCCAAAGGTGCTGTTGCCGCGCTGGTTGAGCGCGAAGTGCCTGAGTCAACGTTGCCACAATTGGTGGTCAAGAATACCCGTGAAGCCTTGGGCCAATTGGGCGCACTGAACCGTCGCGGCTTCGACAAGCCTGTCGCGGCGATTACCGGCTCCAGCGGCAAGACCACCGTTAAAGAAATGCTGGCCTGCATCCTGCGCACCCGTGGCCCGGTGCTGGCGACCAAAGGCAATTTGAATAACGATCTGGGCGTGCCGCTTACCCTGCTCGAACTGACGCTGGAACACACTGCGGCCGTGATTGAACTGGGTGCGTCGCGCATCGGCGAAATCGCGTACACCGTTGCCATGACCCAGCCGCGTGTCGCCGTGCTGAACAATGCCGGCACTGCACACGTGGGTGAGTTCGGCGGGCCTGAGAAAATCGTCGAGGCCAAAGGTGAAATTATCGAAGGGCTGGATGCCGATGGCATCGCCGTTCTGAATCTGGACGACAAGGCATTTGGCATCTGGCAGGCCCGTGCCGCAGGGCGCAAGGTGCTGAGTTTCTCGCTGGACAATGCCCAGGCTGACTTTTACGCCAGCGATCTGGCCCGTGATGCGCGCGGCTGCCAAGGCTTCAAAATGCACACCCCGCTGGGTGTCGAGCAGGTTCAATTGAACCTGCTGGGCAGTCATAACGTGGCCAACGCTCTGGCTGCAGCAGCAGCTGCTTATGCGCTGGGTGTGTCCTTGTTCGGGATCAAAACCGGCCTCGAAGCTGTGTTGCCGGTTAAAGGGCGTGCCGTTGCGCAACTGACTGTCACAGGTTTGCGAATTATTGATGACACTTACAACGCAAACCCCACCTCAATGTGCGCTGCCGTTGATATACTCGCCGGCTTTTCCGGTCGTACCGTCCTGGTGCTCGGAGATATCGGCGAGCTGGGTGAGTGGGCAGAGCAAGGGCATCGTGAAGTAGGCGCTTACGCCGCCGACAAGGTTTCAGCGCTCTACGCGGTGGGGCCACTGATGGCTCATGCCGTCGCAGCATTTGGACACCAAGCTCGTCACTTCGCCAATCAGGCTGACCTGATCAAGGCGCTTCGCACCGAGCAAGAAACAAACACCACTATTTTGATCAAGGGTTCGCGCAGCGCAGCGATGGAAAACGTCGTTGCGGCGCTGTGCGGTTCCAGCGGGGAGAAACATTAATGCTGCTGCTTCTAGCGGAGTATCTACAACAGTTCTACAAGGGCTTTGCAGTCTTCCAGTACTTGTCCCTGCGCGGGATTCTTGGGGTACTGACTGCGTTGTCGTTGTCGCTGTGCCTTGGGCCGTGGATGATCCGCACCCTGCAAAACCGTCAAATCGGTCAATCGGTTCGTAACGACGGCCCGCAATCGCACCTGTCCAAATCCGGCACCCCAACCATGGGCGGTGCACTGATCCTGTCGGCCATTACCGTCAGCACCTTGTTGTGGGCTGACCTGAGCAACCGCTACGTGTGGGTGGTGATGCTGGTGACCCTGCTGTTCGGCGCCATTGGCTGGGTAGACGACTACCGCAAGGTGATCGAAAAGAACTCTCGCGGCCTTCCAAGCCGCTGGAAGTATTTCTGGCAGTCGGTGTTCGGCCTCGCTGCTGCGATCTTCTTGTACATGACGGCGCCCAGCGCAGTCGAAACCACGTTGATCCTGCCGTTCCTTAAAGGCGCCAGCATTCCGTTGGGCATCGGTTTCGTGGTGCTGACCTATTTCGTGATTGTGGGCTCGAGCAACGCAGTCAACCTGACTGACGGTCTCGACGGCCTGGCCATCATGCCAACCGTGATGGTCGGCGGTGCGCTGGGTATTTTCTGCTACTTGTCGGGTAACCTGAAATTCGCTGACTACCTGCTGATCCCGTATGTCCCGGGCGCAGGTGAACTGATTGTGTTCTGCGGCGCACTGATTGGCGCCGGTCTTGGCTTTCTGTGGTTCAACACCTACCCCGCACAAGTATTTATGGGTGACGTCGGCGCACTGGCGCTGGGCGCAGCCTTGGGCACCATCGCGGTCATCGTGCGTCAGGAAATCGTGCTGTTCATCATGGGCGGTGTGTTCGTGATGGAAACCCTGTCGGTGGTTATTCAGGTCGCTTCGTTCAAGTTGACCGGTAAGCGGGTGTTTCGCATGGCGCCGATTCATCACCACTTTGAACTCAAGGGCTGGCCCGAGCCACGCGTGATTGTCCGTTTCTGGATTATCACCGTCATCCTCGTGTTGATCGGTCTTGCCACCCTGAAGCTGAGGTAGAACCTGTGTCTCTGATCGCTTCTGACCACTTCCGCATCGTTGTAGGCCTCGGCAAGAGCGGCATGTCCCTGGTTCGCTTTCTAGCGCGCCAGGGTGTGTCGTTTGCTGTGGCTGATACGCGGGAAAATCCACCGGAGCTGGCCACGCTGCGTCGTGACTACCCGCAAGTGGATGTGCGTTGTGGCGAGCTGGATGTCGAGTTCCTGTGCCGTGCCGATGAGCTCTACGTGAGCCCTGGTCTGGCATTGGCGACCCCGGCGCTGCAAGCGGCGGCTGCCCGTGGCGTGAAGCTGTCGGGTGACATCGACCTGTTCGCGCGTAACGCGAAAGCGCCCATCGTGGCAATCAGTGGCTCCAACGCCAAAAGCACCGTGACCACTCTGGTCGGTGAAATGGCTGCGGCCGCTGGCAAGCGTGTAGCGGTCGGTGGCAACCTCGGTACGCCAGCGTTGGACCTGCTCAGCGATGACGTCGAGCTGTACGTGATGGAACTGTCGAGCTTTCAGCTCGAAACCACCAACCACCTGGGCGCTGAAGTTGCCACAGTGCTCAACGTCAGCGAAGACCACATGGATCGCTACAGCGGCCTGCCAGCGTATCACCTGGCCAAGCACCGGATTTTCCGGGGGGCGCGGCAAGTGGTGGTCAACCGTCAGGATGCGCTGACCCGTCCGTTGATGGGCGAAGGCCTTCCGTGCTGGACCTTCGGCCTCAACGCGCCAGATTTCAAGGCATTCGGCCTGCGTGAAGAACAGGGTGAAAAATACCTCGCCTTCGAATTCCAGAACCTGATGCCTGTACGCGAATTGAAAATACGTGGCGCCCACAATCAGGCCAATGCTCTGGCTGCTCTGGCGCTGGGGCATGCTGTGGGCCTGCCGTTCGACGCCATGTTATCGAGCCTGCGCAATTTCGCAGGCCTTGAGCATCGCTGCCAGTGGGTACGTGAACTCGATGGCGTGAGCTACTACAACGACTCCAAAGCCACCAACGTCGGCGCAGCCCTGGCGGCCATTGACGGCTTGGGCTCAGACATGGACGGAAAGCTGATCCTGATCGCGGGCGGTGACGGCAAGGGCGCTGACTTCAGCGGTCTGCGCGACTCGGTGGCCAAGCATTGCCGCGCGGTGGTGTTGATAGGCCGTGATGCCGACCTGATCAGCGCCGCTTTGGGCGATACCGTTGCGCAAATTCGTGTGGCTTCGCTGGACGACGCCGTTGCCCGCAGCCGTTCGTTGGCCTATAGCGGTGACGCTGTATTGCTGTCGCCTGCATGTGCAAGCTTCGACATGTTCAAGAACTACGAAGAGCGCGGTCACCTGTTTGCTCGCGCAGTGGAGGCCTTGGCATGATCTTCGGCTTCCTGAAACCTTACCCTTCACCGCTGATTACGGGCCGTGGGATTGACCTCGACTTCCCGTTGCTGGCCGGTTGCCTGGCGCTGCTTGGCCTCGGTCTGGTGATGATCACGTCGGCCTCGTCCGAAGTGGCCGCCTTGCAGTCGGGTAACACGCTGTACCACATGATTCGCCACCTGTTTTACATCGTGCTCGGCCTGGGCGCTTGCATCATGACCATGATGGTGCCGATTGCTACCTGGCAGCGTTTGGGCTGGATGTTGCTGCTCGGCGCATTTGCTTTGCTGGTGATGGTGTTGCTGCCAGGCATTGGCCGTGAGGTTAACGGCTCGATGCGCTGGATCGGCTTCAGCTTCTTTAACGTGCAGCCTTCGGAAATCGCCAAAGTCTTCGTGGTGATTTACCTGGCCGGTTACCTGGTGCGTCAGCAGAAGGAAGTTCGCGAAAGCTGGATGGGCTTCTTCAAACCTTTCATCGTGCTGCTGCCAATGGCCGGTCTGTTGCTGATGGAGCCCGACTTCGGTGCCACCGTTGTCATGATGGGCGCGGCGGCGGCCATGTTGTTCCTTGGCGGTGTTGGCCTGTTTCGTTTCGCCCTGATGGTGGCCTTGGCAGTGGGCGCAGTGTTTGTACTGGTACAAGCGCAGCCTTACCGGATGGCGCGTCTGATCACGTTTACCGACCCGTGGTCCGATCAATTCGGCTCTGGCTACCAGTTGACCCAGGCACTGATCGCGTTTGGTCGCGGCGAGTGGTTCGGAGTGGGCTTGGGCAACAGCGTACAAAAGCAGTTCTATCTTCCAGAGGCCCACACCGACTTCGTGTTCTCGGTGTTGGCTGAAGAGTTGGGCGTGGTCGGCTCGCTGCTGACGGTGGCGCTATTCGTGTTCGTCTGTGTGCGCGGTATGTATATCGGCCTGTGGGCTGAGCGCGCCAAACAGTATTTTGCGGCCTACATGGCGTACGGCTTGTCGTTCCTGTGGATCGGCCAGTTCCTGATCAACATCGGGGTAAACGTCGGTTTGCTGCCGACCAAAGGCCTGACCTTGCCGTTCCTCAGTTATGGCGGCAGTTCGTTGGTGATTTGCTGTGTGTGCATGGGGCTGTTGCTGCGCATCGAGTGGGAGAGTCGGACCCACCTGGGCAGCGAAGAGACCGATTTCAAAGAAAGCGACTTCGCAGAGGAGCCGAACCATGGGCGCTAATGTGCTGATCATGGCGGGCGGCACCGGCGGACACGTGTTCCCTGCGTTGGCGTGTGCCCGAGAGTTTGAAGCGCGTGGCTACACCGTGCACTGGCTCGGTACACCGCGTGGTATCGAGAACGAACTGGTTGAACCGGCGGGCTTTACCTTGCACCGGATCAACGTCGCCGGCCTGCGCGGCAAAAGCAAACTGTCGCTGCTCAAGGCGCCGTTTGTATTGCTCAATGCCTTATTCCAGGCGCGCAAGATTATCCGTCAGCTCAAGCCCGTGTGCGTGCTTGGGTTTGGTGGCTACGTTACCGGGCCTGGCGGCCTGGCAGCCAAGATCTGCGGCGTCCCGGTAATCATTCATGAGCAAAACGCGGTGGCCGGTACGGCTAACCGCTTGCTGGTGCCGATGACCCGTCGTGTGTGTGAAGCCTTCCCGCAGACCTTTGCGGCCAGCGAAAAACTGCGCACCACCGGCAATCCGGTGCGTGCCGAGTTGTTCACCCTGGCGCCACGCGCGGCACTCCAAGGGCGCAAGGCGCGCCTGCTGGTGTTGGGCGGCAGCCTTGGGGCCGAGCCGTTGAACACGTTACTGCCGCAAGCCCTGGCCAAAGTACCGGCCGAGGTGCGCCCTGAGGTGTTTCATCAGGCAGGCAGGCAGCACGATCAGATTACCGCCGAGCGCTACACCGCAGCCGGCGTCGAGGCTGACGTACAGCCTTTTATCAAAGACATGGCTCACGCCTATGGCTGGGCCGACCTGGTGGTTTGTCGCGCAGGCGCGCTGACTGTCAGTGAACTGGCTGCGGCCGGTCTGCCTTCGTTGCTGGTGCCATTGCCCCACGCGATTGACGACCATCAGAGCCGTAATGCTGAATTTTTGGCACGTGAAGGCGCGGCCTTTGTGATGCCACAAGCGACAACTGGCGCAGCCGAACTGGCTGCACGCCTGACAGAGGTTTTGATGCAACCGGAACGACTGAACAGCATGGCGACCCATGCTCGCCGCCTGGCTAAACCCGATGCCACCCGTAACGTCGTAGACATCTGCCTGGAGGTGGCCAATGGTTGAGAATCAGAAAGCCATGCCACAACCTGAAATGCGCCGCATCCGTCGTATCCACTTCGTCGGTATCGGCGGTGTGGGCATGTGCGGTATTGCTGAAGTGCTGCTCAACCTGGGTTACCAGGTGTCGGGTTCTGACCTGAATGCATCGGCGGTGACTGAACGTCTTGAATCATTCGGCGCGCACATCTTTATTGGTCACCGCGCCGAAAACGCGGCCAATGCCGATGTACTGGTGGTGTCGAGCGCAGTGAACACTTCCAACCCGGAAGTGGCCAATGCGCTGGAACGCCGTATTCCGGTCGTCCCGCGGGCCGAGATGCTCGCTGAACTGATGCGCTACCGACACGGTATCGCCGTTGCCGGTACTCACGGTAAAACCACCACCACCAGCCTATTGGCTTCGGTGTTCGCGGCCGGTGGCCTGGACCCGACGTTCGTGATCGGTGGCCGACTGAATGCAGCGGGCACCAATGCACAGCTGGGCACCAGCCGTTACCTGATTGCCGAAGCAGACGAAAGCGATGCCAGCTTCCTGCACCTGCAGCCGATGGTTGCGGTGGTCACCAATATCGACGCCGACCACATGGCGACCTACGAAGGTGACTTCAACAAACTGAAGAAAACCTTCGTTGAGTTCCTTCACAACCTGCCGTTCTACGGCTTGGCTGTGCTGTGTCTGGACGATCCGGTGGTGCGTGAAATTCTGCCACTGGTCAAGCGTCCGACCGTGACGTACGGCTTCAACGAAGACGCTGACGTGCGCGCAATCAATGTGCGTCAGCAGGGCATGCAAACCTTCTTCACGGTTCTGCGCCCTGACCGCGAGCCGCTGGATGTGTCGGTGAACATGCCGGGCAATCACAACGTGCTGAACGCCTTGGCCACCCTCTGCATTGCTTCGGATGAAGGCATCAGCGATGAAGCGATCGTTCAGGGCCTGTCGGGCTTCCAGGGTGTGGGCCGCCGCTTCCAGGTCTATGGCGAGCTGCCAGTAGAAGGCGGCAGCGTGATGCTGGTTGATGACTACGGTCATCACCCGACCGAAGTCGCAGCCGTGATCAAAGCGGTACGCGGAGGCTGGCCGGATCGTCGTCTGGTCATGGTTTACCAGCCACACCGTTTCAGCCGCACCCGTGATCTGTACGACGATTTCGTGCAGGTCCTGGCCGATGCCAACGTGCTGTTGCTGATGGAAGTCTACCCGGCGGGTGAAGAGCCCATCCCGGGTGCTGACAGCCGTCAGCTGTGCCACAGCATTCGTCAGCGCGGCCAATTGGACCCGATCTACATTGAGCGCGGCGTTGAGCTGGCGCCGATCGTCAAGCCGCTGCTGCGCGCTGGCGACATTCTGCTGTGCCAGGGAGCGGGCGACATCGGCCGCCTGGCGCCACAACTTATCAAGAGTCCGTTGTTCGCCGGCGCTGTGATGGCCGCCAGCGAGGGGAAGTTGAAATGACTGCTGCCTACGCCAATCTGTTCTCGACCATCGCCCCAGCCGACTTCGGCCGTGTGGCGGTATTGTTCGGTGGTAAAAGCGCCGAGCGTGAAGTGTCTTTGAAGTCGGGCAATGCCGTACTCAAGGCCTTGCAGGATGCGGGCGTCAACGCGTTCGGTATCGATGTGGGCGATGACTTTATCAGCCGCATCACCTGCGAAAAAATTGACCGCGCCTTCATCATTCTTCATGGCCGTGGCGGCGAAGACGGCAGCATGCAGGGCCTGCTGGAATGCCTGGGCATTCCTTACACGGGCAGTGGCATTCTGGCTTCGGCGTTGGCCATGGACAAACTGCGCACCAAACAGGTGTGGCACAGCCTCGGGATTCCAACCCCGCGTCACGCGGTGTTGAGCAGCGAAGCCGATTGTATTTCTGCAGCGAAGGAACTGAGCTTCCCTTTGATCGTCAAACCGGCGCATGAAGGTTCAAGTATCGGTATGGCCAAAGTGAACAGCGCAGACGAGTTGATCGTCGCCTGGACTGACGCCAGTAAGTACGACTCGCAAGTGTTGGTTGAGCAATGGATCCACGGTCCTGAGTTCACCATCGCCACCCTGCGTGACCAAGTGCTGCCGCCGATCGCACTGGGCACGCCGCATACGTTCTACGACTACGACGCCAAGTACGTATCAGACGATACCCAGTATCGGATTCCGTGCGGCCTTGATAGCGACAAGGAACAAGAACTCATGGACCTCACGGCGAAAGCCTGTGAGGCGATTGGTATTGCCGGTTGGGGCCGTCTGGACGTGATGCAAGACACCGATGGCCAGTTCTGGCTGCTCGAAGTCAACACCGCGCCAGGCATGACCGACCATAGCCTGGTGCCGATGGCGGCCAAGGCTGCCGGTCTGGATTTCCAGCAACTGGTGCTGTCGATTTTGGCAGCCAGTGTTGAGCCGCGAGGTTAAGACCATGCAAGGCGCATCGCTTCGTCATCAGCAACCCGTACCCGGCCGCAAGCCGGCGCCACGGGGTGCAAGCCGGATGGTGGCTAAAGAGCCGATGTCGGTGCGTGTGCCAAAAGCCAACTTTGGCTTTTTGAAAGTGCTGTTCTGGCCCGTGTTGCTGGTGGTGCTGGGATTCGCTACGTACGAAGGCGCACAACGCCTGATGCCGTACGCGGATCGCCCGATCACCAACATCAATGTGCAGGGTGATTTGACCTACATCAGCCAGCAGGCCGTACAACAGCGTATTGCGCCGTATATGGCCGCGAGTTTTTTCACGGTCGATCTCGAAGGCATGCGCACCGAGCTTGAACAAATGCCATGGATTGCCCACGCCGAAGTCCGTCGGGTGTGGCCGGACCAAGTGGTGATTCGCCTTGAAGAGCAACTGCCGGTGGCGCGTTGGGGCGATGAAGCACTGTTGAACAACCAGGGCCAGGCGTTCACCCCGCGTGAGCTGGCCAACTACGAACATTTGCCGCAGCTGTTTGGCCCACAACGGGCTCAACAACAAGTGATGCAGCAGTATCAGGTGCTGAGCCAGATGCTGCGTCCAATGGGCTTTTCGATTGCCCGTCTGGAATTGCGTGAGCGCGGTAGCTGGTTCCTGACCACCGGAGCTGGCAGTGCAGGGCCTGGAATCGAGCTGCTGTTGGGGCGCGATCACTTGGTAGAGAAAATGCGTCGTTTCATAGCCATCTATGACAAGACGCTGAAAGATCAGATTACAAACATAGCGCGCATTGATTTGCGTTATGCCAACGGATTGGCCGTCGGCTGGCGGGAACCTGTGGCACCCACGGCAGCCCAACCCGCTGTCGCGAAGAATTAAGAAGAGGCAGGACCCATGGCAAACGTGCAAAGCGGAAAAATGATCGTCGGTCTCGATATCGGCACCTCCAAAGTGGTGGCGCTGGTGGGCGAGGTCGGGGAAGACGGCACGATCGAGATCGTCGGAATTGGCACGCATCCGTCCCGTGGCCTGAAGAAGGGCGTGGTGGTGAACATCGAGTCCACCGTGCAATCGATCCAACGCGCTATCGAAGAAGCGCAGTTGATGGCCGGTTGCCGGATTCACTCGGCGTTCGTTGGCGTTGCGGGCAATCACATCCGCAGCCTGAACTCCCACGGCATTGTTGCGATCCGCGACCGTGAAGTCAGCACAGCCGACCTTGAGCGCGTTCTCGACGCTGCCCAGGCGGTTGCGATTCCGGCTGACCAGCGCGTATTGCACACCCTGGCGCAAGACTACGTGATCGACAACCAAGAGGGTGTTCGTGAGCCTCTGGGCATGTCGGGCGTGCGTCTGGAAGCCAAAGTGCACGTGGTTACGTGTGCGGTAAATGCTGCGCAGAACATTGAAAAATGCGTGCGCCGCTGCGGTCTGGAAGTCGATGACATCATCCTCGAACAACTGGCGTCGGCGTATTCGGTACTGACCGATGACGAGAAAGAATTGGGCGTGTGCCTGGTCGACATCGGTGGTGGCACCACCGACATCGCGATCTTCACCGAAGGCGCGATTCGTCACACGGCCGTGATCCCGATTGCCGGTGATCAAGTGACCAACGACATTGCGATGGCGTTGCGGACACCGACCCAATACGCCGAAGAAATCAAAATCCGTTACGCCTGTGCACTGGCCAAACTGGCCGGCGCCGGTGAAACCATCAAAGTACCGAGCGTGGGCGATCGTCCTCCGCGCGAGCTGTCCCGCCAGGCCTTGGCCGAAGTGGTCGAGCCGCGTTACGACGAACTGTTCACCCTGATCCAGGCGGAGCTGCGTCGCAGCGGCTACGAAGATCTGATCCCGGCCGGCATCGTGCTGACGGGCGGTACTTCGAAAATGGAAGGCGCCGTCGAGCTGGCAGAGGAAATCTTCCACATGCCGGTTCGCCTGGGCGTGCCGCACAGCTTCAAAGGCTTGACCGACGTTGTGCGCAATCCGATTTACTCCACCGCTGTGGGCTTGTTGCTGTACGGGCTGCAAAAGCAGTCAGACGGTATTTCCATATCGGGTATCAGCAACCGCGACAACTACAGCAGTGATGAACAAAAAGCCCCTGTGTTCGAGCGCCTCAAGCGTTGGGTTCAGGGCAATTTTTAAAGCTTGAGCTGTAACAGATTCAAAAGCAGTAGAAGTAGGCGAAAAACTAGAGAACTGAAAGGAGAGGGACCATGTTCGAACTCGTAGACAACATCCCGCAAAGCCCGGTAATTAAAGTTATCGGTGTTGGTGGTGGCGGTGGCAATGCTGTTAACCACATGGTTAAGAGCAACATCGAAGGCGTGGAATTCATCTGCGCCAACACTGACGCGCAAGCGCTGAAAAGCATTGGCGCGCGTACCATCCTGCAATTGGGCACTGGCGTGACCAAAGGCCTGGGTGCCGGCGCAAACCCTGAGGTCGGTCGTCAGGCCGCTCTGGAAGACCGCGAGCGCATCGCAGAAGTGTTGCAGGGCACCAACATGGTGTTCATCACCACGGGCATGGGCGGAGGTACCGGTACCGGTGCTGCGCCGATCATTGCCGAAGTGGCCAAGGAAATGGGGATCCTCACCGTTGCGGTGGTGACTCGTCCGTTCCCGTTCGAAGGTCGCAAGCGCATGCAGATCGCTGACGAAGGTATTCGTCTGTTGTCCGAAAGCGTCGATTCGTTGATCACGATTCCGAACGAAAAACTGCTGACCATCCTCGGTAAAGACGCAAGCCTGCTGTCGGCTTTCGCCAAGGCCGATGACGTACTGGCCGGTGCCGTTCGCGGTATCTCCGACATCATCAAGCGTCCGGGCATGATCAACGTCGACTTTGCCGACGTACGCACCGTAATGAGCGAAATGGGCATGGCGATGATGGGCACTGGCTGCGCCAGCGGTCCGAACCGTGCACGTGAAGCGACTGAAGCAGCGATTCGCAACCCGTTGCTCGAAGATGTGAACCTGGAAGGTGCTCGTGGCATCCTGGTCAACATCACCGCTGGTCCTGACCTGTCTCTGGGTGAGTACTCCGACGTGGGTAGCATCATCGAAGCCTTCGCTTCGGAACACGCGATGGTCAAGGTCGGTACTGTCATCGATCCGGACATGCGCGACGAACTGCACGTGACCGTGGTTGCTACCGGTCTGGGCGCGAAAATCGAGAAGCCGGTCAAGGTGATCGATAACACCGTACAGGCGTCGTACTCGGCTCAATCGGCCCAGTCGGCTCCATCGCGTCAAGAAACTCGTGTAGAGCGTCAGGAGCTACCAGCGGTTAACTACCGTGACCTGGATCGCCCGACCGTGATGCGTAATCAGGCTCAGCATGGCGCTACTGCGGCTGCCAAACTGAATCCACAGGATGACTTGGACTACCTGGACATCCCGGCATTCCTGCGTCGTCAGGCTGATTAATGAAATCAATCAGGGGGATTAAGGTGATTGGTGTTCAGCAAAGGCTCGGTCTGCTATTATCGCCAGCCTTTGTTGATACCAGTTCGCAATTTGCGCTGAAGCGGCCAATGCCATGATTAAACAACGCACCCTGAAAAATATTATCCGTGCCACAGGTGTCGGCCTGCACTCCGGTGAGAAGGTCTATCTGACCCTCAAGCCTGCGCCTGTGGACGCCGGCATCGTGTTTTGTCGTGCAGACCTTGACCCTGTTGTGCAGATTCCTGCCCGCGCGGAAAACGTCGGCGAGACAACGATGTCGACCACGTTGGTCAACGGCGATGTAAAAGTAGACACGGTAGAGCACTTGCTCTCGGCCATGGCTGGCCTGGGGATCGATAACGCCTACGTCGAACTCTCCGCGTCTGAAGTCCCGATTATGGACGGTAGCGCCGGACCTTTCGTGTTTCTGATTCAATCTGCCGGCCTGGAAGAACAGGACGCGCCGAAGAAGTTCATCCGTATCCTGCGTGAAGTGACAGTGGAAGATGGCGACAAGCGCGCCACTTTCGTCCCTTTCGAAGGCTTCAAGGTGAGCTTCGAGATCGATTTCGATCACCCGGTTTTCCGTAATCGCACCCAAAGTGCAACCGTGGATTTCTCAAGCACTTCGTTTGTAAAAGAAGTCAGCCGCGCGCGTACCTTTGGCTTCATGAGTGACATCGAGTACCTGCGCAAGCACAACCTCGCACTCGGCGGCAGCGTGGAAAACGCGATCGTAGTCGATTCCGATGGTGTACTGAACGAAGACGGTCTTCGCTACGAAGACGAATTCGTGAAGCACAAAATCCTCGACGCCATTGGCGATCTCTACCTGTTGGGCAATAGCCTGATTGGTGAGTTCAAAGGCTTCAAGTCAGGCCATGCACTGAACAACCAGCTGCTTCGCAAGCTGATTGAGCAAAAAGATGCGTGGGAAGTCGTGACCTTTGAAGACGCCAGCACTGCACCGATCTCGTACATGCGTCCGGTTGCGGCAGTTTAAGTAAAACTTCTTTCTCTAGTTTTTGAAGGCCACCCTCGGGTGGTCTTTTTTTGTTCGAAAATTTTGTAATGAGGCGCTGCTCTGAGCGCTACCAACTGCCATAGGGAATACCCCAGCGTTCGACGTAGCGTTTGGCGTTTTCATCGATCGGGTAGGCGTAACGCCCTTGATTGCGCCCTTGATATGGACCTAACGGTTCCACTTGGGCTTGGCCATGGTCGACTAAAACATTGTTCAAGCAGTTGTCCTGCACCCAGACCCGAATCACCCCTCCAGGTGCCAACCCTAACGTGAGGGATTGAGAAAAACTGGCTTGCCGCTCAGGTCTGGCCGGGCATCGACGCGCTGTGGAGCCGCGCATGATACTGCGAGCGTCTTCGGAGATAGTGACCCAGCCGGTGTAGGTGATTTGTTCAATGATGGACTGCCAGCGCACGTAAATGCGTTTGGGTAGATCAGCTCCGGTCATAGAGTAGTAGTTGCCTATTTCGCGCTCCCAACCTCTTGCATACTCCTTGTCCAGCCCTTCGTGGTTGGCGCCTAGTCCCCCGCCACTCGGGCCCCCGAGTAATCGGCCTTTCATGTCTTCCACGACAATTAGCTCAAGCCAGCCTTGCATGAAAGACGGCCCCACAAAGTCAATGCTCCAGGTATCACTTTTGGGGTCGTTTGCACCCGACAGAGGGTCGTTTTCACAGGCCGACAGCATCAATAGGCTTAGCAGCACAAACGCTGTTTTGAGCCGTTGCTTACCAACTGCCATAGGGAATGCCCCAGCGTTCGACGTAGCGTTTGGCGTTTTCATCGATCGGGTAGGCGTAACGCCCTTGAGTGCGCCCTTGATCCGGACCTAACGGTTCCACTTGGGCTTGGCCATGGTCGACTAAAACATTGTTCAAGCAGTTGTCCTGCACCCAGACCCGAATCACCCCTCCAGGTGCCAACCCTAACGTGAGGGATTGAGAAAAACTGGCTTGCCGCTCAGGCCAGTCCGGGCATCGGCGCGCCGTGGAGCCGCGCATGATACTGCGAGCGTCTTCGGAGATAGTGACCCAGCCGGTGTAGGTGATTTGTTCAATGATGGACTGCCAGCGCACGTAAATACGTTTGGGTAGATCAGCTCCGGTCATAGAGTAGTAGTTGCCTATTCTCGGGCGCCAGCCTCTTGCGTATTCCTTGTCCAGCTCCAAGTTTCTGGATCCTAGCCCTCCGCCACTCGGGCCCCCGAGTAATCGGCCTTTCATGTCTTCCACGACAATTAGCTCAAGCCAGCCTTGCATGAAAGACGGCCCCACGAAGTCAATGCTCCAAGTATCACTTTTGGGGTCGTTTGCACCCGACAGAGGGTCGTTTTCACAGGCCGACAGCATCAATAGGCTTAGCAGCACAAACGCTGTTTTGAGCCGTTGCTTACCAACTGCCATAGGGAATACCCCAGCGTTCGACGTAGCGTTTGGCGTTCTCATCGACCGGGTAGGCGTAACGCCCTTGATTGCGCCCTTGATATGGACCTAACGGTTCCACTTGGGCTTGGCCGTGGTCGACCAAAACATTGTTCGAGCAATTGTCCTGCACCCAGACCCGTATCACCCCTCCAGGTGCCAACCCTAACGTGAGGGATTGATAAAATCTGGCTGGTTGCTCAGGTCTGTCCGGGCATCGGCGCGCCGTGGAGCCGCGCATGATACTGCGGGTTTCTTCGGAGATAGTGACCCAGCCGGTGTAGGTGATTTGTTCAATGATGGACTGCCATCGCACGTAAATACGTTTGGGTAGATCAGCTCCGGTCATAGAGTAGTAGTTGCTCATTCTCGGGCGCCAACCTCTTGCGTACTCCTTGTCCAGCTCCAAGTTTCTGGATCCTAGCCCCCCGCCACTCGGGCCCCTGAGTAATCGGCCTTTCATATCTTCCACGACAATTAGCTCAAGCCAGCCTTGCATGAAAGACGGCCCCACGAAGTCAATGCTCCAGGTATCATCTTTTGGGTCGTTTGCACCCGACAGCGGGTCTTTTTCACAGGCCGACAGCATCAATAGGCTTAGCAGCACAAACGCTGTTTTGAGCCGTTTCATAACGCACTTCCTGTGCTCACATGGGGGTGGCGAACACGTATTCCGTCCTCCATGGGGGAGTGGAGGTAAAGCAGCTTGATGGCCTGGCCCCTGGCTTTAGCCTTGGGGTGGTTCCAATGGGCCGAGGTGTGGATGTAATGGCGTCGCAGCAATCTCTCTTCTACTGGGGGGATGCTGTAATCGCCCGCGACAAACCTGTTGCACAGCGGTTGAAGTTCCTCGGGTATCTGGAATTCAGTTTTTTCCGGAATGTCTTCAAAGGGCACTTTTTTTGCGCGTGCGAGCGCATGCATGACTCGGCAATAAACCCGTGATAACTCACCTCGCACTTCTCTGCGGATTTGCAGTCCGGCATAGACCCTTTTTCTTGGAGCGGCCAGACGGTCCTCACTGTCGGGTGGGAGTTGTTCTGCCTCGGGGGTGACAATATGCAGCGCGTCAGCGGGCCAGCCCTCGGCGATCCACTGTGCTTTGGCGTCGATGGCATCACGATAAATCGACGTTGCAGTGACGTCCTGATCAAGCGCTACATCGAGCGATTGCAGGGGCGTGACCATCAGTGCCTCTTGCATCAGTGCTCGATACCCCCCGCCGATGTCCGAGTGCACGCCTGGCAGGGTTATTTCCAGATGGTCGGGGCTGACCCGGCTTAAGGCGAAGTTAAAGCGCTTTTCATCTCGGGCGGCCAACTGCACCACGTTGCCTATTACATTTCGATTTAAGTAGAGCTGCAGGTTGGGGATATGCCTGCTGCTTAAATTGCCAAAATTGTCCCACCCAACGATTGATGCGACGGTGTCAAACAGGCCGACAAATCCCAGCTGAACATCCTTATAAGGCGCAAAGGAAGGGCTGAGTTTGAGTGCGGAGCGGTCTATCAATTCACGCCAGTAACCCCGAGTGCCGCTGGTGACATGATTGGCAAAGTGGCGGGCAGCGGCTGCGCCACGGCTAAAGCCGAACACGTCGAAGGTCACGGAGCTGATCTCGGCATCCAGATGTAACTCACTAAGACCTTGCATCCATTTGAGGAGCTCTTGAAACATTTTCCCAACCCGCTCCTCGACTCCGGTTTCGCCGCGACCTGTACCAGAGCCGAACCTGCTGTCCTTTTCACCGCGCACCGTGCCTATGCCATCCATGTAAAAGCTACGTTGCAGGCTTCTGCTCTTTCCGCTGCCCTTTAGCTCGTCATCAGACGTATACAAACGCGATAACTTGGCCACATTACTTAGATCATTCCCATAACTGCTCTCAGGATCGGCCATGTACTCCTTGCAGCTACCGTCCAGATCTTCCGCCCGCACGGGGTGATGGGCACCGCAGCGCATGCCGTCGAAGGTGTTGCTGGCGTTGTTGCCGGTGCCGTCGAAGAAAACGCCGATGCGCAGGCTCAGGTCGAACTTTCTGGCGCGTTCTTCGCGCTGTTGTTGCTCGTAATACTCGAACCCCCTTTGATAGCTGGCCGCATCGGCCGCCGCAATACGCTCGTATCTGCGGTGTTCTGCCTCTTGGTCGGCCAGCTCTTTAGCGGTCATGTCGTCGAGGTATGTGTAGCCCCCTTCGCCACCCACATGGCGCCAGATTTGGGTGGGCACGTTTTTGTTAGCCATGTGAGTCCTTTCGCAGATGAAAAGTCTGGACTCTAGGCAGGTGAGGCGAAGATGGCTGTAGGAGGGAACAGGCAAGTTTCGAAGGATGAAGATGGTTTTGTCGTAGGAGCTGCTGAAGGCTCCTACAGCGGGATTAGCTGGCAGACTTGGGCTTCAGCGCATTCAGCCCCGTTTCATTGATGTTCACCACCCTGTTTCGTCCGGCTTTCTTGGCCTGATACAGCGCTTTATCGGCAGCACTGAGCAGGGTGTCCTGATGCTCCCCCGGTTTGGCATAACGGGTGCAGGTGCCCACGCTGACAGTCAGTGTTCGATGGCCTGGCATTACGGGCGCCATGTGCTCAACCGCCAGGCGAATCTTCTCTGATAGCTGCCGTGTGCCAGGCGCGTCAGTTTCCGTCAGCACCAGCGCGAACTCTTCACCCCCGTAACGGGCGGTAAGGTCTGCTGGACGGCGTACGTGGGCTTTGATGACCTGGGCCACTTGGCGTATCGCCTCATCACCTGCTTGATGCCCGTAGCTGTCATTGAAGGATTTGAAGTGGTCTATATCAATCATGATCAGCGAAACCGGGTGGCCCGTGCGTTGTGCTCTGCGCCACTCCAAATCAAGGGTCCGGTCCAGGGTGCGGCGGTTAGCCAGCCCGGTCATCGGGTCGGTCGATGCCAGGGCTGCGAGTTCTCGCTCTGCAGAATGGCGCAGATGCAATTCGCGAAGCAGCAGCCAGGTCAGCCATAGCAAACCGAGGCACAACAGCAGCGTTGCGCTGCCGATCAGCAGGGCGGTGTGCTGCCAGTTGTTGAAAATGCTGGAGGCCGAAATGGCCGCCACCACGATGAGGGGCAGATCGTGGACCTTCGCGAAATTAAACAGGCGCTCATGGTGATAGATTCCGGACATGGCCATAAAGCTGCCAAACGGCTCATTCAGGATCCGAATAAAGTTGGGCGCCTGGCTGAGGTCCTGGCCGATGGAAATCTTGCTCGTTGGCGGGTATTGCATCACGAGTGTGCCGTCAGTCCCGAGCAGGCTGATATTGCCGCTCGGACCAATGTCCAGGCCTCGGAACAGGCTCTGGAAGTAGGCCAGTTTTAATTGCCCGACAGCCACGCCAGCAAAAGTGCCGTCCGGCGCCGATATTCTGCGGCTGAGGATGAGCACCCAGTCTTGGCTGTGCGGGTTCGCGAGATAAGGCTGGCTGATATACAGCTCATCGTTGATCGGATTTATCTGCGCCGTGAACCAGGGTTGCAGGCTGGCGTTGTCTGGAGCGCGCACGTGGGGGGTGGAGCGGCTAATCAGTTTGCCTTGAGCGTCCAGTACATAGAATCCGGCATTGGAGGGGGTCTCATTGGACCTGTCAAAGAGCAATGCCTGCTGGATCTGCGGCGTTAGCGTGGACAAGGCCTGGGTTTGCAGCAATTCGATCAGGTTGCTGAGCGCCGAATCATAGATCGAGAACGTGTTGCGAATATCACGATTGATTAACTGCACGATGTTCAGCGTTGAGCGCTTGGCATCTTCTTCGGTATTACGGTACTCGCGGACCAGTAAATAGCTGACGATGCTGAGAATGACAACCACCGAGCACGCAGTCGCCCAAATCAGCATGCCCCGGGTAATGATGGGTGTACGCAAAGAATATTTAATGGCATTACCCTCGCGGCTGTAAATCGTACACGCCCTAAGGTAGAGCCCTCTAGGCATAAGGCCAGCTTAAAAGCTGGCCTTATGGTCACGATTTAAAATACATCGAGAGGATAGTCAATAATTACTCGGTACTCGTCGACATCGTGGTCGACTGTTTGATAAACCGCATTGCCCCGGTTGGTTGCCCAGCGCAGTGTCAGGCCCAGGTCTTTGGCCTTACCTTCCTGAACCACATACTTAAGCCCCAGGTCACGTTCCCAGTGATGGGCGTTTTTGCCGTCCGGGTTGTACCAGTTGCTGTAGCCGATGCTGTTGGGGTCGGCTTTGGTCAGATCCAGTTCACCGCGTGAGTAGGAGGCTGTGCTGGTCAGGCCGGGAATACCGATGCCTGCAAAATCATACTCGTATTGCAGTTTCCAGGAGCGCTCGTTCGGGCCGTTGAAATCGGAATACTGCTGCGAGTTGTCGAGGTAAACACTGTCACCTTGGTTGATGTAGTCAAACGGTGTATTACCGTTGACCCGTTGATACACCGCCGTCACTTTGTGCCCGTCAATCCCCACCGCCATGTGCAGGCTGAAGGTGTTGTTATCAATGTCACCCAGAAGCGCCTTGCCGCTGTCCTGCGTGTGATAGAAATGCAGGCCGGGGTTCAGGGTAACGCTGTCGCTCAGGGTGTGGGTGTAGTCCAGATCGTAGTAGTACTGGTTCCAGACATCCTTGAGCTGTGCGGCGTACAGGTTGCTGGTGATCTCTGGGATACCGCTGAACGACGCGCCCGCCCAGGTCAGGTGTTTGCTGGTCTGGTCGCCTAAATCGCCGTAGGTCGTGGTCAGGCGCTTCATGCCGCTCTGGTTGTAAGGTTTGTCGAAACTCACCTGGCCGCCTTCTAACATCCACCCGGCGAAGCTGTGGTTGGTCAGGCTAATGCCCTGGAAGGTCTGCGCCAGCATGCGGGTCTCACCGCCTGCAATTACCGGGTTGGTTAGAAAAATGTCCCCGGCTTTGAGTTCGGTATCAAACGCACGCATCTTAAACGCGGCACCGCCCGACGAAAAATCGGTGGGCGCTTTGCCGTTGCCACTGCCGACCGGCAGGATGCTGCTGCCATCTGTGCCGCCACCGCCGTCCAGTTTCAGGCCCAGCATGGCATAGGCATCCAGGCCAAAACCGACCACGCCGGGGGTGAAGCCTGACGAGAACTTGGCGATGAAGCCTTGGCCCCACTCTTTGCTGTCATCCAGATGCGAGCTGTGGATGTCGTGGTTCATGTAGTAGTTGCGCAGGTGCAGGTTCAGGCTTGAACCGTCGATAAACCCGTCTTTGGAGGTGTCGTCGTCAGCGTGAGCAAATACCGGGATCGTTGCAGTTAATGCGATGAATAAGGGACTGAGTTTGAGTGAGTGCTTCACCATTGGGAGGCTCCTTGATAGTGGCGGCAGTTTTTATTTTCTTTAAGTCTTCAGTTCTTATTTGAAGGCGCCAGCACGGTGGTGATGCCTTTTTTCGAAACAAAAAAAAGCCGCTAGCATAGCGGCTTTTGAAACAATCAGTCACATATGAATCTTGAGACTGACTGGGTCGGGAAGTTTTTGCACGTGAAATCAGCTGTCTTTTGATTCATTCGACACGCTGGCTTTAACCTGCGTTTGCTGGGGGTTAGCGTCATTTTGATGGCTGGCTGCGAGTTCCGTTTGGTGCTCTTCAAAGGCAGCTGCGCGGGCTGCATTTTGCGCGACGAACGCAGGCGATTCTTCCGCCATGGCCAAGGGCGACAACAACAAAGACGACAAAACGAAAACGCTAGCCATACCCATACTGGTGGACATTTTTGAGACCTTCTTGCAAAGCAAGTGCTGTGTGATGGGCTAAATCTACAGCGCATGCCGCGACTGAAAAAGGGCCTTTCTGTACAAGGACTGTTGCGTTTTAAGTAACAACGCGCTTGGGGTGACAGCCGGGTAAAACCCGGCTGAATCAAGACCTGCGGCGTGAGTCGTTTACACTGAAAAAGAATCGTTTTTGTGTTGGCGATTTTCTCCATAGCTGTTTGTGCCATACATTTCGATTAAGTAATTCGTGTCATGCTGGAGATTCGATACCGCCACACCTTGGTACGTACCCGTTAGTCGTATGAGTTGCGTGTTTGAGCCGTCCAGCTCTTTGATTATGAGGGGTAATGATTCTGCGAAGTGTATGTAGTTCCACATGAACATGACATTGTCATTAATGTCGCGATAAATTCTCGCTATTTGTGGAGTGTGAGGCGTTACGTTTTGTGTGTCCTTATTGGAGGTGGTTCCATCGAACCAAGCTGACCGCGATCGGTTGCCGTTGACCTCAACCGCATAAGCCAGTACTTGATACGTTATATCTTTAGCCAGCGGGATAATTAACTCCAAAGCGCCCGAGATCGGAGACTCCGTTATCTTGAATAGTTGGTTATTAATGGTGACTGCGTAGTGACTGATTCCAATGTTGTCTGTAGAGGCGTTCCAATAAACATAGAGTTTACCTTCCCGGTATCGATAACAGGCCATGAGATGTGATGGCACGGTGGGGTATTCCTGATCCCAGGCGGGATTAGCGTGCGTATAGGTAAGTTCGCTACCCGAGTAAAGCACGTGGCGCAGTGGGCCTCCGATAATCTTTCCGTCCACCCCACCTTCACCGCCTTCAATATCCTTGGTGTCGTACAGGTGGATTTTGTACTGGGCAATGTTATCAGCGCCCTTCCAGCGGATAGAGCCTTTATCCAGTTCTTCACGAAGTACTGTCTGCTCATGAATTTCTTCGGGATCGTAGCGCCCGTTTTCTTTTGTCGTGTCTTCCAGAGTGATCGAGGGGGAGACATTGTTATCTTGATCTGTGGCGTAAAGCGTCAGGGTATAGTCCACTGAGCGAGCCATGGGTATAACGTGATCGCTATAAACAGGTTCGTACGTTGATTCGATGTCAGTTTTAACAATCAAGGTATGGGTAGCGCCCCCGACGTGAGCTTCACCCTTGGTAAAAGTAACCGTTAATTGTTGAATGATCGGGTCATAAGCGGTTTTCAGGTTTGACGGTGCGGTAGGTGGAATAACCGTCGGCCGATACTCATCTACGTACTTGATCAAGTAATCACTCGCCAGCTCGAAACTGTATTCGCTCTTCAGAAACACACATTGCGTCTGTTTCATCATTCATTACATAGGCAAGTGGAAACCAAACGTATTCTTGCCTGCGCTGCTGCGAACAAATACTTCGCCGCCATGCATCTGAGCAATGGCTTTGACAATAGCCAGTCCCAGGCCGTGATTGGCGCCGCTGTTGTGCCGGGCGGCATCTACCCGATAGAAACGCTCAAACAAGCGCGGCAAATGCTCTGCGCTGATCGGTAGCCCAGGGTTGCTGATGCTGATGCTTGCCCGGTTCCCGGTTTGCTCAATCAATACCTCAATCTGCTGCCCGGCCTCGGTATGCTGCACGGCATTGCTCAGCAAGTTGATCAACGCCCGGCGCAATTGGGCCGTTTCGATGTTGACCTCGGCATCGCCGCTCACGTGCACCGCGACCTGCGCGTCTTCAAGGATGAACTCAAGATAATCCAGGGTCGTCGCGACCTCATCTGCCAAGCAGACCCGTTTCAATTTGCTAGCCTTGCTGCCCTGATCCGCGCTGGCCAGAAACAGCATGTCATTGATGATGCTGCGCAGCCGTTCCAGCTCTTCGAGGTTGGATTGCAGCACTTCAAAATAATGCTCGGCCGAACGTCCGCGGGTCAGCGCAACTTGGGTCTGGCCGATCAGGTTGGTCAGCGGTGAACGTAATTCGTGGGCGACGTCGGCATTGAACGATTCAAGGCGCATGTAGGCCTGTTCAACGCGGTCCAGCGTTGAATTGAATGCACTGACCAACTGCTCCAGTTCAGGCGCCAAGGGCGATAACTTGAGCCGTCCGGACAAGCGCGGCGGCGTCAGTTCTTGCGCTTCCTGCGACAGTTTGATCAAAGGCTTGAGGCCGATATGCGCCACCCAATAACCCAGGGCGGATGCCAGCAGTACACCAATGATCGCCAGGCTGATCAGGGCAACCAGCAAATGGTGTTGAGTCTGATGAAAGGTTTGGGTGTTGATGGCAATCAAAAAACGCAGCGCCGGGCGTTGTTCCTTGGCCGGAATCTGATTGATCAGCACCTTGTAGGGGGCCGCTTCGCCGGGCAAGTACAGGTCTCGAACGCCTGTCGGACCTTGGGCAAATGCGCGTATTTGCGCATCGGGCGCACCATACTCGTAATGAGGATCACCGCTCACGGCCCAGAATCGGATGCGCTTGTCTTCTTCGCTGAGCAAGGTGAGTTTTGAGGTGATCTTGGCCCAGTGATCCGGGTTGCCAAAACGGTTGATCGACGACTCCAGCACGCTGAACCGCGCATCCAGTTCGGCTTCGGGTAACAGACCGATGCCCTTGTCGACCTGCTGATACAGTGCCCCGCCGATCAACACAAACACCAGCAAGGCCACCAGCGTGAACATTGCACTCAGACGCAGCGCGATGGAGTTCAAACCGTTGGGCCGCTTAAACACTGCGCCGCTCCAGCACGTACCCCATGCCGCGAATGGTGTGCAGCAACTTGTGCTCGAAAGGCCCGTCCAGCTTGGCGCGCAGGCGCTTGATGGCGACTTCGACTACGTTGGCGTCACTGTCGAAATTGATGTCCCAGACCATCTCGGCAATCGAGGTCTTCGAGAGGATCTCGCCCTGACGCCGCGCCAGGACGCTGAGCAATGCGAACTCTTTGGCGGTCAGGTCCAGGCGAGTACCGGCGCGACTGGCCTTGCGGCTGATCAAATCTATCCACAGGTCATCGACGGTCACTTGCACCGGCTCATGACCGCCACTGCGGCGGGTCAAGGCTTGCAGGCGGGCGACCAGTTCCAGAAACGAAAACGGCTTGCCCAGATAGTCGTCGGCGCCTTCACGCAAGCCACGAATCCGATCTTCAACCCGCTCGCGGGCGGTCAGCATGATCACCGGTGTTTGCTTGCGCGCGCGCAAGGCCCGCAGCACACCAAAGCCATCCAGGCCCGGCAACATCACGTCGAGCACAATGACGGCGTAATCGCTTTCGAGCGCCAGGTGCAAACCCTCGACGCCTTCGCGTGCCACATCCACCGTATACCCTTGTTCCGTCAGCCCGCGGTGCAGGTAGTCGGCGGTTTTTTCTTCATCTTCAATAATTAGAACGCGCATAAACCGCCTCAGTGATCCGCCGCCAGTGAACTGGCAGGTTGGGATCGATGGAACAATCGTTCGAGCCACAAGTATATGACGGGCGTGGTAAACAGCGTCAGCGCCTGGCTCACCAGTAAGCCGCCGACCACGGCAATCCCCAGAGGCTGACGCAGTTCGGCGCCGGTGCCGTAGCCGAGCATCAGCGGCAGAGCGCCGAGCAAGGCGGCGAGGGTGGTCATGATGATCGGTCTAAAGCGTGTGATACAGGCTTCATAGATCGCCTCTTCGGGGCTCAGGCCGCGCGTGCGCTGTGCGTCGAGGGCAAAGTCGATCATCAGAATGCCGTTTTTCTTGACGATCCCGATCAGTAGGACCAACCCGATCAGGGCCATGATCGAGAAGTCCTGGCCACATATCCACAGCATCAACAGCGCCCCCAGCCCCGCCGAAGGCAAAGTCGAGATGATCGTCAGCGGGTGCACAAAGCTTTCGTACAGCACCCCCAGAATGATGTACACCGCCACCAGCGCCGCCAGAATCAGCCACGGCTGGCTGGCCAGTGAGCTTTGAAAGGCTTGCGCGGCGCCCTGGAAGTTGCCGCTGATGGTGCTTGGCATGCCGATTTCATTCTTCGCCTGATTGAGCATCAGCACCGCATCGCCCAAGGCCACGCCGGGAGCCAGGTTGAATGACAGATTGGCCGCCGGGAACATCCCGTCATGACTGATCGACAGCGGGCCGCTGGTGGGCGCATCGACCTTGGCCACGGCCGACAGCGGCACCATTTCGCCGGTCAGCGGTGAGCGCAGGTAGAAGTAGTTCAGGCTTTCGGCCTTGCCGCGCTGCTGGGTATCGACTTCCAGAATCACGTTGTACTGGTTGATTTCGGTCTGGAACTCATTGATCTGGCGCTGACCGAAGGCGTCGTACAGCGCTTCGTCGACGTCGGTGGCGGTCAGCCCAAAGCGTGCCGCGGCTTTGCGGTCGATGTTGATGTGAGTGATGCTGCCGCCCAGTTGCAGGTCGTTGGACAGGTCGCGAAAGGCCGGGTTGGCGCGCAGTTTTTCTGTCAGGCGCTGGGTCCAGGTATTGAGCGTCGGGCCGTCGTTACTCTTGAGCACGTACTGATACTGGCTGCGGCTTGGCCCGGAGCTCAAGTTAATGTCTTGACCCGCGCGCAGGTACAGCACGATGCCCGGCACCTTGGCCAGTTGCGGGCGGATACGGTCGATAAACTCGCTGGCCGACACATCGCGATCACCGCGGTCCTTGAGGGCAATCCAGAAGCGTCCGTTGGCGATGGTCTGGTTGCTGCCGGTAACGCCCACCGAGTGAGAAAAGGCCTGCACGGCCGGGTCATCACTGACGATTTTGGCCAGCGCCAAGTGTTTTTGCGTCATGTCCGCGTATGAAATATCAGAGGCCGCCTCGGTGGTGCCCAATACAAAGCCGGTGTCTTGTACCGGAAAAAAACCCTTGGGGATCAGCACATAGCCGGCAATGGCCATGGCCAGCGTCACGCCGAAGATCCCCAGCATCAGCCGCTGATGGGCCAAAGCACGCTTCAAGCCTTTTTCATAGCGTGCCAGCAAGCGTTCGCCAAAGCCGGGTTTGGCATCGGCGTGATGCACGGGCGAGCGCATAAACAGCGCGGCCAGGGTGGGCGCGAGGGTCAGCGACACCAGCACCGAAATCACGATGGTCGAGGTCGCGGTCAGGGCGAACTCTTTAAACAGCCGCCCGACCACGCCGCCCATAAACAGCAGCGGGATAAAGGCCGCCACCAGCGAGAAGCTGATCGAGACCACGGTAAAGCCAATTTCGCTGGAGCCCTTGATCGCCGCATCGCGCATGCTTTCGCCGGCTTCGAGATGGCGGTGGATGTTCTCCACCACCACAATCGCATCGTCGACCACAAACCCCACGGCCACCACAATCGCTACCAGCGTCAGGTTATTCAGGCTGAACCCGAGCACGTACATCAGGGCGAAACTGGCGATCAGCGACACGCCGAGTACCGCGGACACAATCAAGGTGGCCGACCATTGACGCAAGAACAACGCCATTACCGCGACCACCAGCAGCACCGCGATCAGCAGGGTGATTTCCACTTCATGCAAGGAGGCGCGAATGGTTTTGGTTCGGTCGCTCAGTACCGTTACCTCAACCGAGGCCGGGAGCATGGCTTGCAAGCCGGGCAGGGCGGCTTGAATCCGGTCCACGGTGTCTACGATGTTGGCTCCCGGCTGGCGTGAAATCACCAGGTTGAGCCCCGGCTGGTGCCCGGACCAGGCTTGCACGTAGTCGTTTTCTGAACCGTTGATCACCCGCGCCACGTCGCGTAGCTGCACCGGCGCGCCGTCCTTGTACGAGACGATCAACTGACCGTACTCCTGGGCATCGAACAACTGGTCGTTGGTCGACAGCGTGGAAATACTCGACGGCCCGTACAGCGCGCCCTTGGCCAGGTTTAGGCTGGTCTGTTGCAGGGCCAGGCGAATGTCGGCCAGGGTCAGGCCGATGGCGGCCAGTTTGTCGGCTGAGGCTTGCACCCGAATTGCCGGGCGCTGCTGGCCGGTGATGTTGATCAGGCCCACGCCGTCGATCTGGCTGATTTGCCGGGCGAGCAGGGTTTCAACGTAATCACTGAGTTCGGTGCCGGGCATTTGCAACGAACTGATGCTCAGGATCAGTACCGGGCTGTCCGCCGGGTTGACCTTCTTCCAGGTCGGCAGCGTCGGCATGTCCTTGGGCAGTTTGCCGGACGCGGTATTGATTGCGGCCTGTACTTCTTGAGCGGCGGTATCGATGCTTTTTTCCAGGGTGAATTGCAGGGTCAGCGTAGTCGAACCCAGCGCACTGCTAGACGTCATCTGGGTCATGCCGGGGATGGCGCTGAATTGCACCTCCAGCGGCGTTGCGACCGACGACGCCATGGTGTCCGGGCTGGCGCCGGGCAGTTGTGCCGATACCTGGATGGTCGGGAACTCCGCCTCGGGTAGCGGAGCAACCGGCAAGCGTGGAAAGGCAATCAACCCTAGCAACACCAGGGCAAACGTCAGCAGGACCGTGGCAACCGGGTGGTCAACGCACCAGGCTGAAAGTGAACGGCTCGTGGTCATGGTTGCACCGGCTTGACGCTGTCTGCGTTAGCCTGGGCCGGCTCGCTTAAGGTTTCAATCCGCGAGCCGGGTTTCAGTCGCGACTGGCCATCGCTGACCAGGGTATCGCCCACATTCACGCCGTTGACGATAGTCAGCTCGGTGTCCTGATACACCACCTGCACGGGCACCGTTTCCACCCCATCACCGTTGACCCGGTACACGAAATAATTGTCCAGCCCGCGCTGCACCACTTGCGGCGGCACGACCAGCGCGTGTTGATCGAGTCCGGTCTGTATCTCGACATTCACCAGTTGCCCCGGCCACAGCGTGTGTGTGGGGTTGTCGAACTGGGCTTTGACCTTGATCGTGCCGGTGGTGGCGGACACCTGGTTATCAATCAGACTCAAGCGGCCTTCGCCCAGCGGCGTGCCATTGAGATCGGCGTCACCGAGGAAGGCCTTGACCCGCGCAGGGTCTTTGGCGGCGAGTAATTCGTGCAAGGTTGGCAGCCATTGTTGAGGCAACGAAAACTCAACGGCAATCGGATCGAGCTGGGTCACGGAAAACAGGCCTTGGGTGTCACTGACCCGCAGGAAATTGCCCGGATCGACCGCACGAATCCCCACACGGCCCGTCACCGGGGAATGAATCTGCGTATACGACAACTGCACTTGGGCGGCTTCAATGGCGGCCTGATTGCCCTGCGCGGTGGCTTTTAGTTGATTAACCAGCGCTTGCTGTTGATCGAGTGTTTGCTTGGAGACACCGTTGTCGACGCTCAGCAACTGGTAACGCTTGAGATCGATCAGTGCGCCTTGCAACTGCGCTTGATTTTGTCCCAGTTGCGCTTTGGCCTGATCGAGGCTGGCTTTGATCGAGCGATCATCCAGGGTGGCCAGCAAATCACCCGCGTTGACGGTTTGACCTTCCTTGACCAGCAGTTGAGTAAGGATGCCGTCGATCTGCGGGCGAATCACCACACTGTGCAACGACAGCACGGCGCCGATCCCGCTGACATAGCGCGGCACATCTTGTTGCACCACTTGAATGACGCGCACCGGGACTGGCATGCCCGTGACAGTTTTGCTCGGCGCGGGGCGCTTGAACTGCCATATGGCGGCGCCAATCAGGAGTACAACCAACGTGCCCACTATTATTTTTTTAGTTTGAATGCGCATGCCGTCAAGACACCGTGTGCGTGGAAAAGGGATGGGGGGGGTTATAGCGTTTAAACCCGGTCAGCAAGGTGACAGCAAACTGACATTACGGACAGCTGGGTAAAAATAGTGTCATGGGCATCAAGAAAGCGCTGCCTGCGTCGATAGCCTCTAAAGGGAATGCTGACGCGTTTGCTTTAAAGAGGATGGGGCGTATGACGAACTGGGCGCTGGGTTTTGCGGTTTGCACGATTTTTCTGTTCTCGAGTGAAGTGAACGCACAATCGATGATGAGTGGTGGCGTGATTCACTTTCGCGGTGCAATTACTGAGCCGTCTTACGAAATAATGCCGGCCAATGCCGTGACTTTAGGGCGGGCAACAAAACTTATCGAAGTGGTTCCAGGCGTCGTGATTGCCGTGAACATGGCCTTCGCCGGTTCCCGTGGCAGCGAGCCGCTGATTGACACCTCCTTTTACGAGCTGAAAACCAGCGCCAACCCGTCTGGCGGCAAAAGAGGCGTATTGACTATTTCCTACCGGTGAGTGCTCCGCGGGGTGGATCGGGCAGGTATACTGCGCCGCCTTGTGCCAACTGGCCTGATCCTTACCCGTAATCCGGAGCTTTCATGACTACTCCTACACAACCGACTGCTCCCGATGCCGTGAGCGCTGAGCAGGCTGAACACCAAGCCGCTGTGAACACCCCGCAAAAGCCGGTGATTCCAGCGTTCACGTTCCCGTTCAAACCTTCTGAGTTTGCTAAAGCCAAGGCCAGCACCGAAGGGCAGACGCATTACAAAAAGGGCGAAGGCCACGGCCACCGTAAAACCCCAGGCGCAGCGCCTGCTGGCACGCGTCGTTCGATGGGTAAACGCTGATTAAATGCGCTCAAAAGTGGCCCAATGCCGCTATTGTTTGTTTAGGGCGAATTAATCTCTTTTGATGGGTGCCAGGGCCTGTTCCCGTTTCATTGCAGCCGCGACGAAAGCCCATGTGTGCAGGGCTCGGCGTGTTCAGTGAAGGCATCAATCGCCACAGTGCACATATTCGCAGTACCGGGCAGTAAAGCCATCGCAACTTTGGCGATGCGGCTGACCGGACGGCGAGTTTGCGCTCGCTGGTGCAAGCGTTCGGCAGACTCGCCGCTTGCGTTTTACAGGGGTTCGCGGCGGATCAACAGCATGCCGTGCCGCTGGTAAAGGCGCCGGGCAGGGTGATTGTGTTCCATGACCTTCAGGTCCATGCAGGGTTCACCGCGTTGTTGGAACACGCTGAACACATGGTTGAGCAATGCACCGCCCAGGCCGCGACCCTGCAAGCGCGGATGCACCACCAGGTCTTTGAGATAAGCGCTGGTCCAGGCCTGCGCCACGCCCACCACGTTATTGTCGAGCAGGCCGACAAAGCACAATTGCGGGTCATATTCGGCGTCATGCCGCAGGGCGTGCTGCCAGTCCAGTAGCGAGTCAACACTGCCCTGCCCGGTGGCATAACCCTGTTCGAGCAATGCGTGCGCGCGGGGTAACAGTTCCTCGCTCAATGGGCTGAGCTGGATGCCTTCCGGCCACTGCGCAGGGGCCAGGGCCTGGCGCAGGTCTTTGCGTAACAGCAGGCAATATTCGCTCATCGAGGTCAGTAACCTTGCTCTGTCACCGTGCGTGCGGCCAGGATCAGGCATTGCGTCAGCTCAGGCGACGAAAATTTGGTCAACACCGCATTGGCCCCGGCCAGACGGGCTTTTTCGCTGTTCATCGCACTGTTGAGCGAGGTGTGCAGCAGCACATACAAATGCGCAAAGTCCGGGGTTTCGCGCACGGTACGGGTGAAGGCGTAGCCGTCCATCTCGGACATTTCGATGTCTGAAACCAGCACATTGATCTGCTCCGGCGTACCGTGCAGTTCCAGCAGCCGGTCGATGGCTTCCTTGGCGCTGCGGGCGGTGTGGCAATGCAGGCCGAGATTGCGCAAGGTCAGCACCGATTGTTGCAGCGCCACCTGGCTGTCATCGACCACCAAAATCCGTGCGTTGGCCAGCAGTTGGGTGTCTTCGCGGCTGAGGGTTTCGGTGTGCTGTTCAATGCGGGCGGGGGTGATGCCGTGAATCACTTTTTCGATATCCAGCACCTGTACCAGGGCGCCATCGACTTGGGTAACGCCAGTAATGTAGGAGCGCTTGCCGGAGCCGTAGGGGGGCGGACGAATATCGGTGCTCAGGCAATGCACGATCTTGCTTACGGCCTGCACATGCAAGCCCTGCTTGGAACGGCTGACGTCGGTCACGATCAGGCAACCGCCGTCGGGGTCCAGCAAAGGTTGCTCCCCAATGGCGCGACTCAGATCGATGACCGACAGCGACGCTCCGCGCAGCACGGCTATGCCTTTCACGTGCGGGTGCGACTCGGGCATTTTGGTCAAGGGTGGGCAAGGAATGATCTCACTGACCTTCAGCAGGTTGATTGCCATCAGCTTGCCGCTGCGCAACGTGAACAGCAGCAAAGACATCGAGTCGGCAGGGGACGACATAAAAACCTTCCATCGTAGGGGGCTGTGGTAAAGGGTTATCGACCTGAATCCCGATTCCTGTAGGCGCTGGCGAAGGCTGCGCCTACAAAGTGTTTTACTTCAGGCCCAGTCTCTTGGCCATCCGTCCAAGATTTGCCCGGTCCAGCCCCAGCTCCCGAGCGGCGCTGGCCCAGTTATGCTGATGGCGTTCCAGGCAGGCGCTGATGAGCTGACGCTGGTAATTTTCAGTGGCCAAGCGCAAGTCGCCCACGGCAAGCGGCATGACTTCGGGCTCAGTTACGGCTGCGTCATGAGGGGTGGCGGGCAAATCCAGGTCCGCCGCAGTCAAGGTCAGGATGCGTGGCCGGGTTTTGCAGCTGCCTAATGCCTTGAGGGCACTGCGGCCGATCAAGTGCTCCAGTTCACGCACATTGCCTGGCCATTCGTAATGCGTCAGCGCGGCCTGTGCGTCCGGACTCAGGCGCAAGCTGCCCAGGCCCATGCGCGAGCGGTTTTGCTCCAGAAAGAAACCGCTCAACAACAGCACATCGCGGCCGCGCTCGCGCAGGGCGGGCACTTTGAGCGGGTACACGCTCAGTCGATGGTAAAAGTCCGCGCGGTAGCGACCACTGCGCACTTCTTCGGCCAGGTCGCGGTTGGTCGCGGCTATCAGGCGCACATCCACTCGATGTTCCTGATCAGAGCCCAGGCGCTGCAACTGCCCGCTTTGCAGTACCCGTAGCAATTTAGCCTGTACGGCCAGTGACAGCTCGCCCACTTCATCCAGAAACAGCGTGCCGCCGTTGGCCAGTTCGAATTTGCCACGCCGGTCGCTGGTTGCGCCGGTAAAGGCGCCCCGTACATGGCCGAACAACTCGCTTTCAACCAAGGTGTCGGGCAGGGCGGCGCAGTTGAGGCTGATCATCGGTTTGTCCGCACGCGGCGATGCCGCATGAATCGCTTGCGCCACCAACTCCTTGCCGACCCCGGTTTCGCCGGTGATCAATACCGTCAGGTCGCTGCTGCCCACCAGGGCAATTTCTTCGAGCAAGCGTTTATGGGCTTTGCTTTGGCCGATCAGCTCTTTATTAGGCGTGTGATGGGCTTGTCGGTAGAGCTCGGCTTTTTGCTGTTCGTCGGCCACCCGCAACGCTAAGCGCTCAATACGCTGTGCCACGTTGACCGTGGCAGCCGCGAGGCTGGCAAAGGCTTGCAGCGCATCCAGTTCAATCGGCTCAAAGCGTTTTGGGTCCAGCGCATCAAGGGTCAGCAGGCCCCAGGGGCGCTCGTCGACAAACAGCGGGCAGCCCATGCAGTCGTGAATTTCCAGGTGCTCGGCCAGCCCGTCGACCAGTCCGTCATACGGGTCTGGCAGCTCGCAGTGGTTGGGGAAGCGCGTCGGGCCGGGGCTGCTCAGCAACACTTCAAAGCGCGGGTGCTCGCTGACCTTAAAGCGCCGCCCCAACGTGTCGAGGCTCAAACCGTCTACCGCCAGTGGCACCAGCCATTCGCCGTCAAGACGCAGCAATGCGGCAGCATCGCAGGGGAGTACGGCACGCATGGCTTCAAGCAAGCGTCGGTAGCGCTCGCTCTCGGGCAGTTCGCGCGACAAGTCTGCGACCAAGGGCAGCAGGGCTGTAAGCAGTAGTTTTGCAGTCATTTTGACCTCATATAGTCGAAATGACTATAGATCAGCTTGAGTCATAATGACTATATTTTTCCTAAGATACTGTTTTTAAAGGGTTTTAAAGTTGGCATGAAAACTGACTACTCATTAGGTCATTAGCTTTTATCTCTACGCTTAGGAGTCAACCTTATGCTTACCGCTCAGGATCGTGCCATCGTTAAATCCACCGTGCCGCTGCTTGAGAGCGGTGGCGAGGCGTTGATGACGCACTTTTACACCCTGATGCTCACTGAATTCCCACAGGTTAGACCGCTGTTTAATCAGGCCAACCAGGCCAGTGGCGACCAGCCACGGGCATTGGCCAATGGCGTGTTGATGTATGCGCGGCACATTGACCAGTTGGACCAATTGGGAGACCTGGTGGCACGCATTATCAACAAACATGTCGCGCTGCAAATCCTGCCTGAGCATTACCCGATTGTCGGCGGTTGTCTGCTGCGTGCCATTGAGCAAGTGCTGGGCAGTGACATAGCGACCCCGCAGGTGCTGGCGGCCTGGGGCGCGGCCTATAACCAGTTGGCGGATATTTTGATCGGCGCTGAAGGGGCCATTTATGACGAAAAAGCCGCAGCACCTGGCGGCTGGCGCGGAGGGCGAGCATTCCAGCTGGAGGCCAGGCACGAAGAAAGCGCCGAAATTACCTCGTTCTATTTCCGCCCGGTCGATCAGCAACCGATCCTCGATTTCGAACCCGGCCAATACATCGGCATCAAACTCAACATTGATGGCCAAGAAGTACGCCGCAACTACTCGTTGTCGGCATTGGCCCAAGCCGGTCGCTACCGCATCAGCGTTAAGCGCGAGGCGGGTGGCCAGGTCTCGAACTATCTGCATGACCGCCTGCACGTGGGCGACATTGTTGAACTGTTCCCGCCAGCAGGTGAGTTCACCCTCACGGCCAGTGAAAAACCGTTGGTGCTGATCAGTGGCGGCGTGGGTATTACTGCGACCCTATCGATGCTGGAAGCCGCGCTGGCCACGCAACGTCCGATTCGTTTTATCCACTGCGCGCGCAATGCCCATGTGCATGCATTCCGTGGCTGGATCGATGAGTTGGCCGCGCAGCACCCACAACTGCAGCGGTTCTACTGCTACCAGGAACCCGACGCTCAGGCAGACCATGTGGGCCTGCTGTCCGAGCCATTGCTGGGCGAATGGCTGGGGCAAGAGCGCGATGTGGACGCTTACTTCCTGGGGCCTAAAGGCTTTATGGGTGCAGTCAAACGCCATTTGAAAGCACTGGGCGTACCTGAGCAGCAAAGCCGCTACGAGTTCTTCGGCCCGGCCGCAGCCCTGGAATAACCCGCGGCCCCCCGTAAGCAATGGGTGCTAGGGTGGTGTGTCGAATATGAAAACTCGGCAACCTAGGCCCATCGCGCGGCAGTCGTTAATTCTGTATTAATCGCCCTGCGACACTTTCCCTACACGGTTTCCTACATCCAGATCAAAGGCCTGGGTGTAAACTGCGCGCCTTGTGACAGCGGCTTAACTCCATACATAACCTGGCAAAGGGAAGCGGGATGACAGATGAAATGATACGACTGAGCCGTGAGAAGCGCTTTTTAGTCTTGCTCGGGCTTATCTGTCTGGCACTGATTGGCGGCGCGTTGTACATGCAAATCGTGCTCGGCGAAGCGCCTTGCCCGCTGTGCATCCTGCAACGCTACGCATTGTTGTTGATTGCGATCTTTGCCTTTATAGGCGCCGCAATGCCGACACGGCGCAGCCTCACGGTGTGTGAGGTGCTGGTGGTGCTGAGCGCCATTGGGGGGGTGGTCGCCGCTGGACGTCACGTCTTCATCCTCGCGAACCCGCAGGTGAGCTGCGGTATTGATGTGCTGCAGCCGATCGTTGACGGCTTGCCACTGGCGACGGTTTTCCCGTTGGGCTTTCAGGTCGACGGCTTCTGCTCCACCCCTTATCCGCCAGTGTTCGGCCTGTCGTTGGCGCAATGGGCACTGGTGGCCTTTGTGCTGACCAGCGTGCTCGTGCCGTTGGGAATCTACCGCAATCGGAAAAAACACAGCTGAGCGGTTAAATTTGGCTTGAGCCGCCCCGCACTTTTCCTGAGAATGCGGGGCGTTTTTTTGGCCTCGCAAAAATGTCAACAGGATGTCGAACCACGCACTAAAATCAGAGGGTGGTTGTGCGACATATTGTCACGCACAAAGTGTCGCAGAGGGCGTTTTCTGTAGGACACAAGCGCACAAAACGTTTTAGTCGGGTTTTATCGGCTACGACTTTTTTTTGCGGATCAGGCGCTTGAAAGTGCTCTTTGCCGGCTCCATGCAAATCGGCTGTAAGCCTCTTTGTTTGGGCGTTTGCAGGGTTTTGCGCCCCAATATGGTGCGCTAAAAAGGGGCGTATCAGCTTCGGGGGTTCGACGTGCTACAGGCTTTTTAAGGAGCATATCGGCCCGCGATACGTAACAATAGTGAGGGATTGTTACTGGAACCGAGAAGAATTATTTCTGGATGAGACATGGTGTGTAGAGAGCTTCCTAACTACAATCGCATGCACTGAACGTCCAGCCTGCTCGTCCCTGAGCCCAAGCGGGTAGTTGGCGGTCGCCTGGGCAGTTCATGACAGGTGTCCCGTGCGGCTTCCAGGTACTGGCAACCCTTCTAAGTTCTGCACCAAATGGAATTGGTCTGTGACAAGGCCATTGACCACGTATCGAATAAGAAATCACTGCTAACCCGGGATTTGCGAATTCACCTCATGGTGATGAGCAGGCATTTATTCAAGCCCGGAAAAGAGCCAACCCTTGGTAGGGCGAAGTGTTGGCGAAAAAAACCAACTGCATTGTGCAAGCTGTTTTAGAGGTCGTGAGATGACTAAAAAAAGGTACCCCAGACTCCTTGGCTTATTGCCACTTTTCGGCACGTTGCTGCTGGGAGGCTGCAATATGACATTGCTCGATCCGGTGGGGCAGGTAGGGATCGAAGAGCGGAATCTGATCATCACTGCAACATTGCTGATGCTTCTGGTCGTGGTTCCGGTCATCTTGATGACCCTGATCTTCGCGTGGAAATATCGTGCGTCGAACAAAGACGCCACCTACGCACCGAAATGGTCGCACTCCACCAAGATCGAAGTTGTGATCTGGACTGTGCCAATTCTCATCATCATCGCCTTGGGCGTGATTACCTATAAGTCGACTCACGCGCTGGACCCATATCGTCCGCTCGAGTCCGACGTTAAGCCGATTACCATTGAAGTGGTTTCTCTGGACTGGAAGTGGGTGTTCATCTACCCGGAACAGGGCATCGCCACGGTCAACAAGATTGTGTTCCCGGCTAACACCCCAATCAATTTCCGCATTACCTCTGACGCTGTGATGAACTCGTTCTTCATCCCGGGTCTGGGCGGCCAGATCTACGCCATGGCCGGCATGACGACCAAGCTGCATTTGATTGCCAACAAAAACGCCGAAATGGATGGCATCTCTGCCAACTACAGCGGCGCCGGTTTCACTGGCATGAAATTCAAAGCGATCGCCACTTCTCAGGCTGACTTTGACGCCTGGGTAAGTGAAGTCAAAGCGTCACCTAAACAGCTTGATAACGCTGAATACGCGGCCTTGACCAAACCTAGCCAGAACAACCCTGTTGAACTCTATTCTTCTGTCACACCGAACCTGTTCCAGACCATCATCGACAAGTATGAAGGGATGAACCCAGGCAAGCCTGTGAAGCACGAGAAGAAAGAAGTGTCCGGGACCGCAGGTTTGGACAACACCTCGAATTCAGCTGCCGGGGCAGAGGAGTAAACGATGTTTGGTAAATTAAGTCTGGACGCCATACCGTTCCACGAGCCGATAGTGATGGTTACCGTCGCTATGATTCTGCTCGGCGGGTTGGCGCTCGTAGCCGCAATCACGTATTTCAAAAAGTGGACCTACCTGTGGACCGAATGGCTAACGTCAGTCGACCACAAGAAGATTGGCGTGATGTACATCATCGTCGCCATGATCATGTTGCTGCGCGGCTTTGCCGACGCCGTCATGATGCGTACCCAGTTGGCCATGGCCACCGAGGGTTCGCCGGGCTACTTGCCTCCTGAGCACTATGACCAGATCTTCACCGCTCACGGTGTGATCATGATCATCTTCATGGCGATGCCATTCTTCACCGGCCTGATGAACCTTGCAGTGCCGCTGCAGATCGGCGCACGTGACGTTGCCTATCCATTCCTGAACTCCCTGAGCTTCTGGCTGCTGGTGTCCGGTGTGGTACTGGTTAACCTGTCGCTGGGCGTCGGCGAGTTCGCCAAGACCGGTTGGGTTGCGTATCCACCGTTGTCGGGCTTGCAGTACAGTCCGGGCGTGGGTGTCGACTACTACATCTGGGCGCTACAGCTATCGGGGCTAGGTACGACGTTAACCGGGGTTAACTTCCTGGCGACCGTGCTGAAAATGCGTGCTCCAGGCATGAAACTGATGGACATGCCGATCTTCACCTGGACCTGCACCTGGGCAAACGTTCTGATCGTGGCTTCGTTCCCGATCCTGACCGCTACCCTGGCGTTGCTGACACTTGACCGTTACATGGATTTCCACATTTTCACCAATGAACTTGGTGGCAATCCAATGATGTACGTGAACCTGTTCTGGGCGTGGGGTCACCCTGAGGTATACATCCTCATCCTGCCGGCGTTCGGGATCTTCTCTGAAGTCATTTCGACCTTCACTGGCAAGCGTCTGTTCGGTCACCACTCGATGGTCTACGCCTCCGGCGCGATCTCGGTGCTGGGCTTCATGGTTTGGCTGCACCACTTCTTCACCATGGGTTCGGGTGCAAGCGTCAACGCCTTCTTCGGCCTGGCGACGATGCTGATCTCCATCCCGACGGGTGTGAAGCTATTTAACTGGCTGTTTACCATCTACCGTGGCCGTCTGCGTTTCACCAGCCAAGTTCTCTGGACCCTGGGCTTCATGGTGACCTTCGCTATCGGTGGTATGACCGGCGTACTGCTGGCCATCCCAGGTGCTGACTTCGTACTGCACAACAGCCTGTTTGTAATTGCTCACTTCCACAACGTGATCATCGGCGGCGCAGTGTTCGGCTACATCGCTGGTTTCAGCTTCTACTTCCCTAAAGCGTTCGGCTTCAAGCTGCACGAAGGTTGGGGCAAGGCAGCATTCTGGTTCTGGATCGTCGGCTTCTTCGTTGCCTTCATGCCGCTCTATGCACTGGGCTTCATGGGCATGACGCGTCGTCTGAACGCCACGACCAACCCTGAGTGGGTGCCTTACCTGTACGTTGCTGCGGTCGGTGCGGCACTGATTGCCGTAGGTATCGCTTGCCAGTTGATCCAGCTGTACGTATCGGTACGTGACCGTAACAAACCAGAGAACGCCTGCGAATTTGGCGATCCATGGAATGGCCACACTCTGGAATGGTCGACTTCGTCGCCACCTCCGTTCTACAACTTCGCTGTTGTGCCAACCGTAAACGGCATTGACCCGTTCACCGAGGCCAAAGAAGAAGGAACTGCGTACAAGGCTCCAGCCAAGTATTCGCCGATCCACATGCCTAACAATACCGCTACCGGTTTGGTCATGGGCATGCTGCTGACCGTATTCGGTTTCGCAATGATCTGGCACATCTGGTGGTTGGCGATCATCAGCCTGGTTGGCACCGTAGGGTATTTCGTCCTGCACGCTGCCCGTGATGACCAAGGCTACATGGTGCCGGTGGAAACCATCGAACGCATCGAAGCCGAGCAGCACAAGCGTCTGTTGGCCGCCAAAGTAATACCGGCCGACCGTGTTGAAACCAAGTTGGGACAGGCATAAACCATGTCGAATATAGCGACCAATGCTGGACACGCTCATGGCCACGACCATGAGCACGATGAGCACCACCACGACGCGGGCGAGACAACCGTATTTGGTTTCTGGCTCTACCTGATGACCGACTGCATCATCTTTGCATCGCTCTTCGCGGTATACGCAGTACTGGTAGGTAACGTAGCCGGTGGCCCGTCGGGCCACGACATCTTCGAACTGCCGTACGTGCTGGGTGAAACCGCACTGCTGTTGTTCAGTTCGATCACGTATGGCTTTGCCATGCTGGCGTTCTACAAAGGTAACAAGAGCCAGGTTCTGGCCTGGCTGGGCATTACCTTTCTGCTGGGTGCCGGCTTCATCGGCATGGAAATCAACGAGTTCCACCTGTTGATCTCCGAGGGCTACGGCCCGCACCGCAGCGGCTTCCTGTCAGCGTTCTTCACCCTGGTCGGTACCCACGGTCTGCACGTGACCTGTGGTCTGATCTGGATGGCGATCATGATGTATCAGGTCCAGAAAAAAGGCCTGACCTCGACCAACAAAACGCGTCTGAGCTGCCTGAGCCTGTTCTGGCACTTCCTGGACGTGGTGTGGATCTGCGTATTCACCGTTGTTTATCTGATGGGGACTCTGTAAATGGCTAACGCACATTCTGACGGCGCGAACCACGGCAGCGTGAAGTCCTACGCAACTGGCTTCATTTTGTCGGTGATCCTGACCGCAATTCCGTTTTGGCTGGTGATGAACCCGATCCTGGCTAAATCGACCACCCTGGCGATCGTGCTGTTGACCGCAGTGATCCAGGTGATTGTTCACCTGGTGTACTTCCTGCACATGGACCGTTCGCCAGAACAACGCAACAGTGTTGCAGCGCTGGTGTTCTCGGCGCTGGTGATTGTCCTGCTGGTGGGCTTGTCCCTGTGGATTATGTTCAGCATCCACGCTGAAATGATGGCGAAGTGAGGTAAACCCGATGTCCTTTAAGCACTTTATCCAAATCACCAAACCGGGGATCATTTTCGGTAACGTGCTTTCTGTGGCAGGCGGGTTCTTCCTGGCCTCGAAGGGGCATTTTGATCTTGCCCTCTTCCTGGCCGCGGTGATCGGCACCTCCTTGGTGGTTGCGTCTGGTTGCGTGTTCAACAACTGCATCGACCGTGACATCGACATCAAGATGGACCGCACCAAAAATCGCGTACTGGTTCAAGGTCTCATCTCCCTCAAAGTGGCGTTGATGTACGCCACCTTGCTGGGGGTTGCAGGGCTTGTGCTGCTGTATCGCGTGGCCAACCCGCTGGCGGCCCTGTTCGCCGCGATTGGCTTCGTGATCTACGTTGGTTTGTACAGCCTGTACTTCAAGCGCAAGTCGGTTCACGGCACGCTTATCGGCAGTCTGTCTGGTGCAATGCCGCCCGTCATTGGTTACGTTGCAGTGAGCAATCACTTCGACATGGCCGCACTGACCTTGCTGGTGATGTTCAGCCTGTGGCAGATGCCGCATTCCTACGCCATCGCGATCTTCCGCTTCAACGATTACCTGGCCGCATCGATTCCGGTGTTGCCAGTGAAGCGCGGAATCAAGGTTGCCAAGAAGCACATCCTGCTCTACATCCTCGCGTTCATGATCGCGACCCTGATGCTCACTCTCGGCGGATACGCCGGCATGAGCTACATGGCCGTGGCAGCCGCGATGGGCATGTACTGGCTGTACATGGCGTGGACTGGCTACAAAGCTGTCGACGACAAGGTGTGGGCACGCAAGTTGTTCGTGTTCTCCATCTTCACCATCACCGCCCTGAGCGTCATGATGTCCCTGGACTTCAAAGTGCCGACCGAGTTGTTACTGACCTACGCGCACTAAGACAGCCAGACTAAAAAACCCCGCCTTGGACACAAGCGCGGGGTTTTTTTATGGCTGGCATTCCTGAAACAACCCCCATCAACTGTGGGAGCGAGCTTGCTCGCGATCTGTTGAAGATTTAAAAGTTCGCGGCCTTCGGGCGGTGTTCTGAGTACGCAACTTCGACGGGTATGGGCACGCTCGTCGTAATGGCATAAGGGCGTAGCACGCTGACCAACAACCCGCTCGCCAGCAGATAACCCGCCGAGCAAATCACCAGCGACCAGCGCAAGGCGTCGTTGCCCAGTGCAGGCGTTAAATGATCGCTCAGCACGCCCACGGCCAACGGCCCGAAGCCTGCACCCAAGGCCATGATCCCGAAGTTGTACAACGCGATCATAGTCGCGCGGCGCTCAGGTGCCACCAGTTGTGTGATAGCGGCGTAGCTAGGGGCCATCCACCACATGCCGAACACGGACATGCCGAACATGAAGATGGCCGCATGTGGCACCTGTAGTGCGCCCAGCATCCAGGGATTGCCCGCCGGGTACAGCGCAAAGGTTATCGCCATCGGGCAGGCGATGAGTGCGCCGACAATCGGTACGCCCAGTTGCCAGCGGCTGTCGCGCTGCGCCAGGCAGGCGCTTAACCAGCCACTCGATAACGAACCGATAATGGCGCCCGGTCCGGCCGCCAAACCCATGATCATGCCTGCGTCCTTGAGGCTCAGGCCGTGGCTGCGCACCAGAAACGCAGTGCTCCAGATGCTGAAGGCGTAACTGGCGAAGGCCAGCAGCGCGCCGGCCACGGCAATCCGCACGAACGTCTGCGATTGCCAGGCCACGCGCATCACTTGCATCACGCTTTCGTGGGGCAGGACCGGGCGTGATTGCTGGGCTTTTTCCCACAGACCGCGCAGTGGCTCGACAGCGGTCAGGCGCAGCAATAACGCTGCCAGGATGCCCGGTAGCGCCATCCAGATAAATGCCTCGCGCCAACCGTGGTAATAGGCGATGTAAGCCCCAAGACTCATGCCCAGCAGGGCGCCGATAGGCGCAGCGAGCATGAACACGCTGATGGCTTTGGAGCGCTGATGCGCAGGGTAGAGGTCGGCGATCATCGACATGGACGCCGCGCCGCTGCCGGACTCGCCCACGGCCACGCCGATGCGGGCCAGGGCTAGTGTCCAAAAGTGAGTCGCAAAGCCACAAAGCATGGCCATCACGCTCCAGAACGCACAGCACCAACCGATCAGGTTGCGCCGATGACCACGGTCGGCGAAACGTCCCAGCGGGATTGCAAACAGGCAATAGACCAACGCAAAAGCCAGCCCGGTGAGCAAGCCTATTTGAGTGTCGGAGACGTGAAACTCAGCCTTGATCGGCTCAATCACCACGCCCATCACCTGGCGATCGATCAAGCTGACCGCCGAAATCAGGAACAACACAAACAAGGTGTAATGACGGCGAAATCCGCAGATTTGGGTGTTCATCATTTCAATCCTATTCAGCACAGTTCAGAGGAGCAGGGCTCAAAGGGGGGCGTTACCGCGGCGCACGCCGATCAGCCCAGGGGCTGGCCTGTTCGAGTTGTCCGGCGAGTTGAAACAACAGGTCTTCGCGGCACAAAGCGGCGCTGAACATCATGCCAATGGGTAGCCCGTCGCGGCTGGAGCCCAGCGGCACCGACATGGAAGGCTGGCCGCTGACATTGGCCAGCACGGTGTAGCCAATGCTGCCGATAACGCCCTGGATATAGTCCTCGTAGCTGTTGTCCAGGCTGGCCCGCGACAGCCGCGGGGTGACGCTCGACGTGACCGGGCTCAGCAGCACGTCGAAGTCATCGAACACCTGTTCCATACGGCTGCCAATCAGTTCAAAGCTGCGTCGGGCACGGTATAGGTTCTCGGCGCTGGCGTAAGTGGCATTGTTGAGCACATTGCGGCTGACCCTTTCCAGTTCGTCCTCCTCAAAGGGGCGGCCAAGGGCGGCTTCGCGATCACGTACCGCAGCCACTAAAGCGGCAGCGCCCACCGCGCCATGAGCGCTGTAGAGCTGCTGCGGGTCAATCGGCAGGCTTAAAGGCTCCAAGTGGTGACCCAGTTGCAACAGCAAATCAACAGTGCTGTTCAAAACCGTGCGTATATCTGCGTCCATCTCCAGGCCGGTCATGGCCTGCTCGATGACCCCGATGCGCAGCGCCTTGGGTGCGCGCTGCACAGCGTCACTGAAGCTGGCGATCTGTGGCGCCAGCCAATAGGTGCTGCCTTTTTCGTGACCGTGGCTGATGTCCAGCAACAGCGCCGAATCGCGTACGCTGCGCGACACCACATGCCCGCAACTGGCACCAAACCAGCCTTCAAAGGTGTTCGGGCCTTGCGGGTTGCGGTAGCGCGTGGGCTTGAGGCCGAACACCCCACAGTAAGACGCCGGGATGCGGATCGACCCCCCGCCGTCAGTGGCATGGGCCACGGGCACAATGCCTGCGGCCACTGCCGCAGCGGCGCCGCCGGATGAGCCGCCCGCGCTGTGGGCCAGGTGCCAAGGGTTGCAGGTTTTACCCCACAACGAGGACTCTGTGGTGGTTGTCAGGCCGAACTCGGGGCTCGCGGTTTTGCCGAAAATCAGCATGCCCGCCGCTTCGTAACGTTGCACGATGGTGCTGGTGTACTGCGAAGCCGGGGTATCGGCCAGCAGGCGTGAGCCGTTGGTGGTCACAGTGCCCGCCAGGTAGGTGTTCAAATCCTTGAGCAGCATCGGCACTCCGGCCAGGGCGCCCAAACGTTCGGTGCCCGTCTCGTGTTGGGCGGTGAGCGCAGCCTGTGCATGTGCGTCATGGCGCATGACCACGGCGTTGATCTGCGGGTTGACCGCATCGCAGCGCGCCTGCGCCGCCAGGAGCAGCGCCTGGCCTGAGACTTCGCCGCTTTTGACAGCCGCCGCCATGGCCGTGGCATCCAGCGCCAGATAGTCACGGGTGCTGAGTTGATTCAGTGTGTTGTTCATCTTCGATGGCCTCGCGAAAGCACTTCGACCTGAATGTTTAAAAGTCAAAGTGACGGTTTTCAGGGATGTAAGCCGCGTCTTAAAACAGGAAGTTCAGCGATTCCTGCAGCAACAAGGCATCGGCGTGAAGTGGCGTAAATACTGGGTTCTTGGTGTAGGTCAGGCCGCTGATCAAGTACACACCGGGGAACAGTCGTGCGGCGTATGAAGTCGTCACAGCCAAGGTGTAAGGTGCGGCCTGCAGGCCATAACGGGCAGTGACTGTGCGCAAGTCGCCACTGTAATAACTTTTGGTCAGGCCCACGGCGGCCATGTCCGCCGGGCGGCTGGCAAACGGTCCGATGTTAAAGGCACTGACCTGAAACGCCTTGTTGATGGCGTTGATCGACTCGGGCGAGTAATCGATTTTGCTGTCCAGGTACCAGCCGCGTGCATCGCCATAAGGCTTGGTGACTTGCACGGTTTCCGCCAGGTATACGCCATAGTTGTTATCCGACTTTTCGCCGGTCAGGTATTCGGTGTAATGGCTGGTGTTGTACATCGCCCCGGCCCGCAACCACATGCCATTGGTAGTGGACGAGGACGCTTGTTTGTAGCCCGCCTCGTTGATCAGCATCGCGCGGGCGTCGGGCACCTTCAGGCGTAGGCCGCTGGGGTTGAGGTCGACGTCTTTCTGAATGCCTTCGGGGCTGACGCTGCGGGTGATTGCAGTGCTGTTGTAGAAGCGCAGCGAGGGGTCGCGAACAATCACGTTGAACGTGGGCGTCGGTTCGGTGGCCGACATGCCGACCTGAAACGGCACCACGCTGCTCGGGCCCAGGGCCGCCGTGGAAGCACTGCCGCCCAGTGCCATGCCGTAGAACAAGCGCACGCCAGGGACAAACCCGTACTCCAGCTCCAGTTGATGATTGAAGAACGATTGGTTGATGGCAAACACCGACACGGTTTTGACCCGTGGGTTGGCCGGCGTGTAGGTCGCGTCCACCCAGTTGCCGGCCAGCGTCAGCTGGGCATCGTTGGCAAAACCGATGCGGGTCAGGTCGTAGGTCAGGTACAGATTGAGTGAGGTGTTGTAGCTGGGGTTTTGCCCGTTATACACCTGTTTTTTCGCATTGTTGCCCAGCACGTCATAGGTGTAACCGTTGTATGAAGTGGCGCTAAACCCGATGCCGTGCTCGGCGAGTTCTTTGCGCAGCCCCCACAGGTCGGGTGCGATCCGTGCGCAGATCGGGACGTTTTTGAACGACAACTCAGCCCGGGTCAGCAGCTTTTCGTACTGAGCACATTCGGGCGCGGCTGGCGTATCGGCGGCCAGTACATTGTTGGCAAACGCCACGGCGACAAGGCTGACAGCTAACGGATACTTTACGTAAAACATAGTGAGAGCTTCCCATCCTTTTAGGTGTTGTTTTCAGGACGACGCCAAGGAGCTTGGTGGTCGGCATTAACACTGCATATCCATGACCAACGGATGGGGCCAACGGTGACTATCGATAGGGCCAGTTTGAAGCACCTGTAGCCGCTGTCGAGGCGCGAGGCTGCGATCGGCTGCGCAGCCGTCGCGAAGACCTGCAACCCGGCATTTCAGACTGACGCCAATACCCGGGTTTGCGAGGACTGTGCTCTCGAGCGCAGTCTTGTCCCTCGCCAGCGTCTGCAAGGTTGTGGCTCGTGACACAGGCACACTCCTGGGGCAAATAGCTCAGGAACGCACAACGACAGGTCGTTTGGCGTGCGCATTGATCACCAGTCCCAGCTCGCGTATGCCCGGTGCAATCAGTTCCTGGGCAATGGAGCCAAAGCCCAGGCGAATGCTGGGTGTGGTCAAGGTGCCTGGCTCGAAGCAAAACGCATTGCCCGGATCAAACAACACGCCTTTGGCCTCGCCCGCGTAATACAGGCTGAGCAGGTCGTGCTGGCCCGCCAGTTTCAACCACAAGGTGGCGCCGCCGCTGGGCATCGCGAATTCGGCGTCGGGCAGTGCGTCACGCAGGGCAGCGGCCAGCGCCACCGCCCGGACCTGGAGTTTCTCCCGAGCTTGCTGCAACAGGCGGTCGTAGTGGCCTTGCTGGATAAACAGCGCGGCGGTGATCTGATTGTTGCCGGGGATCTGGCGGATCATCAGGCGCTGTAACTGGCGCAATTGTTCGATCACCGGCGCCGGGGCGACGATGTAGCCAATCCCCAAACCCGGCGACAGCAATTTGGACAAGCTGCTGAGGTAAATCACCCGCTGCGCCGGGTCGATGGCTTTCAGGGCGGGCAGGGCGCGCCCGTCATACTCGGTTTCGGGGTCATCGTCGTCTTCGAAGATCACTTGGTCATGCAGGTGTGCATGCTCAAGCAAAGCCAGTCGTCGCCCTTGGCTCATGGTCACGCCAGTAGGGCACTGATAGGCCGGGGTGCAATACACATAATCACATTGCACAAGTTGGGGGCTGAGCTTCAGTCCGTGTTCATCGATGGGCAGCGACACCACCTGCGCGCCATCGTGGGCGAAGGCGTTGCGCGGGTCGCGAAAGCCCGGCTCTTCTACCCCGACCACGCTGCCAGGGCAGGCAAACAAACGGGCCAGCAAATAAAAGCTCTGCTGGCGCCCCAGCGTCAGCAGCACTTGATCACGGGTGGCCGCGATCCCGCGACGGGGTAGCACACGGCGAATCAGTTGGTCGATCAGTTGGCTGGTGCCGACGTTTTCACCTTCTTGCCACCAGCGATCCACAGCCTTCCACTCCAGTGCCTGACGGCTGCATTGGCGCCATTGCGTGAGCGGAAATTGCTTGGGATCAAATTGGCCGTAAATGAAGGGATAACGCACTTCACGCCAGGTCAGCGGGCGGTCGGCCCAGGCCACGGTCGACTGCGGGCGGTGCATGCGTGCGGACCAGTCGGGGGGCTGCACGGCGGGCTCCGACCACGGCTGGGTCTGTTGTGTGGGAGGAATGGCCCCGCACACAAAGAACCCGTTGCGGGGGCGAGAGTCAACATACCCTTCGGCCACCAAACGCTCGTAAACCAGCACGGCGGTGTTGCGTGAAACCCCGGTCAGCAGCGCCAGGTCGCGGCTCGACGGCAGACGCGTGCCCGCTGGCAAGCGCCCCTCCAGCATGGCCGTGACGAAGGCCGTGCACAGTTGCACTTGCAGCGGTTCATCGTGCTTGCGCACTTTGGGCAGTAGTTGACGCCACATCAAATCATGCTGGCTAGTGCGCATCGCCGTCCTTGAAACGAAGGTTTAGAGCTCGGTTGCTGAGCGCCACCCTAACCCAAGACTCTTTTGCAGCGCTATGTAGTCCTTGATGAGTTGGCCGTCACTGTGAACCCGGTCTTGTTCGGCGCTATAACGCGTGCGTTCGGCATCCAGCCAGTCGAGCACGCTGCTGGTGCCGGCGCGGTAGCGTTGTTCGGTCAACTGCGAGGCGCGCACCGCGCTGGTTTCGACGCGGGCCAGGGTTTCGCGGCGCTGGCGTTCATTACCATAACGGGCCAGGGCTACATCGGCGTCGCGCAAGGCGCTAAGCACGCTGCTGCGGTAATTGGCCAAGGCTTCATCACGCCCGGATTCGGCCTGTTTGACCTGTGCCTGCACCCGACCAAAATCCAGCCAGTTCCATTGCAGATACGGCACGCCAAGCCCGCTGAGGTTGTCTTTGCGCAACAAGTGGCCTGGCTCGCTGGCGCTGAAACTCAGCGAGCCAAACAGGCTGACCTTGGGAAAGGCGGCAGCCTTGCGTTCGCCGATTTGAGCAGTACTTGACGCCAGACGGCGTTCGGCCGCGCGGATGTCCGGGCGCTGTTGCAGCATTTGTGCGGGGTCGCCGACGTTAACGTTAACCGGCAACGCGGGCAGGTGACTTGCCTGGCCCAGGCTGGCATTCAGTGCGCCGGGTGGCAGGCCGCTCAGCAGGGACAGTTCGTCGAGAGACTCGATCACCTCCATCTCCAGTGCCAGGGAGGCTGCCTGAGTGGTATCGACCTGGGTGGCGATGCGCTCCTTGTCCAGCTGCGAGGCGGTGCCTTGGGCCAGGCGCTGCTCGGTGAAGTCCAGTAACTGACGCTCCAGCTGTTCGGATTGGCGGGCAATGCGCAGCCGTTGTTGTTGATCGCGCAGGCCGATATAGGCCTGGCCGATGTCGGCCGCCAACTGCACATGGGCGTCGGCCAGCTCGGCACCCACCGCATCGGCTTCGGCGCTGGCGGCTTCGACGGCCCGACGAGCGCCTCCAAAAATGTCCAGTTCCCAACTGGCATCAAAGCCGCTCAGGTACAGATGAGTCGAGGCCGTATCCCGATTACCCGAACCGGTAAACAACCCGGCGGCCATGGCCGTGCTTTTGGGCATCAGGTCACTGCGCTTCTCGGACAACCCGGCGCGCGCTTGTCGCAAGCGCGCCTGGGCGGCCTGCAGGTCGGGGCTGTTGCGCAAGGCATTGTCGATCAGTTGATCGAGGGTCGAGTCGTTGAGCGCTCGCCACCAATCAGCAACCTGTGGCGCTTGTGCCTGAGTGCCGGGTACCTGACGTTCAAAAGCCTTGCCCTGCACTGTACTGTCGGGTGCGGCGTGGTAATCCGGGCCCAGGGTGCAGCCCACCAGCAGCAACGGGCACAACAGGCTCAAGGGTTTGAAAGCAATCATGGTCAGTGTCCTGTGCTCAAGGGCGTACCGGCTGGCGGCCTTTTCAGAAAGAGGGCGAGGGGCAGACACAGCAGCAACGCGATGCCGAGCACGAAGAAGGTTTCGCTGTAGGTCATGACTTGCGCCTGGCGCTGAATCTCGCTGGCCAGTTGCCCCAAGGCCTGAAGCTGGGCGTAGGCGTGGTCGCCATGCTCGGCAAAGAAGCCTTGGGTGGCGCTTGCGATGTGGTTCTGCGCCTCGACCGATTGCACGCTGACGGCATCGCGCAAGGTGTCGTCATGGAAGCTGTTGCGCCGCTCGATAAACGTGCCCAGTAGCGCCAGACCGACCGAGCCGCCGAGGTTGCGCGCCATGTTGTAAATGCCTGCTGCTTCCCCGGCTTCGCTGGGTGGCACGCAACTCATGGACGCCTGGTTGAGCGGCATCATGGCCAGTATTTGCCCAAACCCGAGCATCAGTTGGGTGCGGGTGAAGTTGTCGCCCACGCTGTCGGCGGTCAGACCCATGGCCAGTAAACAACTGCCGGCGAGAAACCCCAGCCCGAGCATGACCATTAGACGTGGGTCTACGCGGCCGATCAGGCGCGGCAGAATCGGCATCATCAAAAACGCCGGCAAGCCCGACATCAGCATGACCGCGCCTGACTGTTGGGCGTTGAAACCGGCGATGTTGCTCAGAAACTGCGGCAGCACAAAGGCCACGCAATACAGGCCGCAGCCGACGACAAAGACGATGGTAATCACGCTGGCAAAGCGCGGGTTGAGCAACAGACTGAGGCGCACAATCGGGGTTTTCGACAGCCGCTGAGCCACCAGCAGCAAGGCTATGCCCGCTATTGCCAGCACGCTCAGGCCGATGATGTGTGCCGACTCGAACCAGCGCTCGCGGTTGCCTTCTTCGAGCACCACGGTCAGCGCACTAAGGCCAACGGTGAGGCCTATGATCCCCAGCCAGTCGGCTTTGATAAATGCCTGCCAATTGATCTGGCTCCTTTCCAGCCCCGAGAGCATGACCAGCAGCAATGCACACACCGGAATATTCATAAAGAAGCACCAGCGCCAACTGAAGTTCTCGGTCAAGGTGCCGCCCAGTACCGGACCCAGCAGCGGCCCTAGCAACACGATCAGACCAAACATGGTCATGCCGATGGGCATTTGATGGCGTGGCAAGCGGGTAGCCACCAGTACCTGCGCCGTGGGGATCATGGCACCCCCGGCAAAGCCTTGGCCGAGGCGGCCGATGACCATCTGCGGCAAGGTTTCCGAAATCCCGCAGAGTATTGAAAACAGGCTGAACACAATGGCGGTTGTGATCAGAAAGCGCCGCAGCCCGCACACCCGAGTCAGCCACGCAGTGAGGGGGATCATCACAATTTCGGCCATCAGGTAGCCGGTGGAAATCCAGGTGCCTTCGGTGCCCGAGGCGCCGATCTGGCCTTGAATCTGCGGTAAAGCAGAGTTGGTGATCGAAATATCCAGGGTGGCCATTAGCGCGCCCAGAGCACCGGCAAACACTACGATCCAGTCGCGGGTGCTGGCATTGGCCTGGGGTGGGTTCAACGCTGCGCGAGCAGCGGCGGCACTAGCCATGTGGCTGCGCTACGGCAAGGGCAGGCTGCACAGTGCGGGTGTCGACATCGACGGTGGCCGAGAGGCCGGGCAACAACTCGATAGCCGCATCCGGGGCGGCTTGCAGGTGGATACGGACCGGCACCCGCTGCACGATTTTGGTGAAGTTGCCAGTGGCGTTGTTTGACGGCAGCAGCGCGAATTGCGAACCGGTACCGGGCGACAGGCTTTCAACGGTGCCCTGAAACACAACCCCGGGCCAGGCATCGATGTGCACGCTCACCGCTTGCCCCGGGTGCATGCGCTCGATCTGGGTTTCCTTGAAATTGGCGGTGAGGTACACGTCGTTCAGCGGCACGATACTCATCAGCCGCGTACCGGGTTGCAGGTACTGCCCCAGACGTACCGAACGACTGCCGACACGTCCGGCCAGGGTGCTGTAGACCGTTGTGTCCTGCTCATCGAGCCGGGTTTGCCGCGTGTTGGCCTGAGCGCTGGCCAACTGCGCGCGGGCTTGCTCGATGGTAGCGCGTTGGGTTTGCAATTGGCGTTGGGCAACCGTCAGCGCGGCCGCTTGTGCTGCCCGTCGGGCGCTGGCTTGGCGCAAGGCGTTGCGCAACTCAGCCATGCGCTCCTGGGTTTCCGCGCCTGTCTGGGCCAGCGGCGCATAGCGCTTAACCTGCGCGGCGGCGTATTGCTCGTTGGCGCTTTCGCCGTCCAGTTGCGCCTGCACTTGGGTAATCGATGCAATGTGCTGGGCCAGTTCGGCCTCGCCCCGGGCAATGTCGGCCTGCGCCGCACTGATCGCCGCTTCGGCTTTCTCGCGAGCCGCCTGATACGGCCGCACATCGAGCCGCACCAAGGGCTGGCCGACGCTTACCGTCTGGTTGTCACTGACGTAGACCTGCGCCACGGTGCCAGCCACTTTGGATGACACACTCAGGCTGTCGGCCTGCAGGTAGGCATCGTTGGTACTTTCAATAAAGCGGCCTACGCTCCACCACTGCACGCCCCATGCGCCAGCACCGATCAGTGCGCCCAGCACCAGTACGCTCAAGACCATTGTTTTTACAGGTTTGCGTGTGTGTCGAACCTGAGTCGATGCATCGAGCGGCTGATGTGCTGTCATGACAGTCTCAATTGTTAGCGGTTGTAACAATTATTACGATTGGTAAAATTATGTCAATCGATATAAATTGAGGCACACTCATGCCTTCATCGAAATAAGGAGATACCCATGACCACCACCACTCATAGGCGGCGTCCTGCCAGTGAAGGCGGCTACACATGTGGGGATGAAACCAGCTTGCGGATTATCGAAGCGGCCCTGACCCTGTTTGGCGAGCGCGGCTTTGAAGGCGCGTCGACCCGCGACATTGCCGAGCTGGCCGGGGTTAACGCGCCAGCGCTCAATTACTATTTCAAGAACAAGGAAGGGGTGTACCTGGCCTGCGCCGAGTACATGGTCGAGCGCACTTGCGACTACCTGGCGCCGACCATCGAGGCGGCTCAGGCGTTGCTCGGCACCCGGCCAGATACCGAGCAGTTGATCGAATCCTTCTGCACGGTGCAGGGCAAAATCGGCGAGTTCATGCTGGTGTCGAATCGCACCCACAACTGGCGCAAGTTCTACGCCCGCGAGCAGGCGGGGCTGGGGCCGAATTCGGGGGCGCAGATGATCAGCCAGCGTATTGGCCAGCGCATCATTGGCGTGACCAGCGGCATCATTTCGCGGCTCATAGGCCCGACGGCCAGTGACGAAGAGTGCATCTTGCGCGCCATGAGCCTGACCGGCCAGTTACTGCCGTTTCACCTGAACCGTGCCAAATCGTTGAGCTCGCTGGATTGGGACGCCATCACGCCCGAGCGTTACGCCTTACTGATCGGCATCGTGCGTGAACAGACCGTCGCGGTGTTGCGGGGCCTGGTGCGGGCCTAACTCTGTAGCCGCGGCCCAAGGCTGCGATGGGCTGCACAGCAGTCCTGCTTTTGCAGCCCCTTCAGGCTGGGTCAGCCGCGGCCCTTCCAGGGCACCAGTTTGCGTTCTAGCCAGCGCATGCCGAGGTCGAACAGGAGTGCCAGTGCGCCAATCACCAAAATGCCCATGATCACCACGTCAGTGGCCATGAACTTGGACGCGGTGAGCACCATGAACCCAAGCCCGGCCGTGGCAGCGACCATCTCGGCGGCCACCAGCGTTGTCCAGCCAAAACCAATCGCAATGCGCATGCCAGTCAGAATTTCCGGCAGGGCGGCGGGCATGATGACGTGCTTGAGCACCTGGCCGCGGCTGGCGCCCATCGAATAGGCCGCGTGGATTTGTTCGATAGCCACCGACTTGACCCCGGCCCGGGCGCTCAAGGCCAGCGGTGCAAACATCGCCAGGTAGATCAGTAGCACTTTTGAGCCTTCACCGATGCCCATCCAGATCACCACCAGCGGCAAATACGCCAACGGAGGCAGTGGGCGATAAAACTCCACCAGCGGATCAAACACGCCACGGGCAACTCGGTTAACGCCCATCAAAATACCCACCGGAATCGCCGTCACCACCGCCAGTGCAAAGGCCCCGAACACCCGCAGCGCACTCCAGCCGATGTGCGTCCAGAGGCTGGCGTCGGCAAAACCGTCGCGGCTGACGTCAATGATTTGCGCCCATACGGCTTGAGGCGAGGGCAGGAACAGCGGTTTGATCCAGCCGCTGTTGGTGGCCAAAAACCACAGGGCAAACACCCCCACGACAGTGCCCAGACTCAGGGCGGTACTTGAACCATTGCCTGGTGCGCCATATTGCTCGCCGGGTTTGGCCGGCGCGGCGCGACGAAATTCGTTGAGGGTGCGCAGTACGGCGTTGCGTTGCTTGTCGTCTAACAGGCTCATTACGCGGCCTCCTCATCGCCGTGGATGATGCTCAGAATCTGCTCGCGCAGGGCGATAAAGTCGGGGCTGGATTTTACCGCTCGGGCGTCCCGGCACTTGAGAAAGCGTTGGCCAAAGTCCACCGAAAACTCATGGGTGATGCGCCCCGGACGCGGCGACATGATGATCAGCCGAGTGGCCATGAACAGCGCTTCTTCGACGTCATGGGTGATGAAAAACATCATCTTTTGCGTGCGCTGCCAGATCTCCAGAATCAGTTCCTGCAAGCGTTCGCGGGTCAGCGCATCGAGTGCGCCCAGCGGCTCGTCGAGCAGCAGCATTTTCGGGTCGTTGGTCAGGGCGCGGGCAATGCCGACCCGTTGTTGCATGCCGCCCGAGAGTTGATAGGTGGCGTGATTGCGAAACTCCGCCAAGCCGGTCAACTGCAAAAAATGCAGGGAGCGTTCTTCACGCTCGGCCTTGGGAATGCCGCGCAGCTTGAGCCCGAACGCCACGTTGTCGATCACGTTGAGCCACGGCAACAGCGCGTGCTTTTGAAACACCACACCGCGCTCGGCGCCTGGGCCGGTGACTTGATCACGCAGTTCGGCGCCGTTGATCTGGGCCGGCACCTGACCGTGGTAATCGCCCAAAGTAATAACCCCGCTGCTGGGTTGAATAAACCCGGCCATCAGATTCAGCAGTGTGGTTTTACCGCAGCCCGAAGCCCCGAGCGCGACCACAAAATCGCCGGCGGCAATGTCCAGATTGACCCCGGACAAGGCTCGCACCGGTTGCCCTTTTTGCTGCCCTGGATAGAGCACCGACACATCATGAATTTTGAGGCTGAGGCTCATGGGGTGTTCCCTCATCAGTGGAGTTGAGGCGTGTGGTAGCTGCCGAAGGTGTGGGGATGCTTATTGAATGTTCTGCACAAACGTGGGGTTGATCGCCACGCTGTAGTCGGGCAGCAGCGTGGGGATTTTCTTCTGCGCCTTTAAAAACTCTGCGGTGGCGCTCAAGGCTTGGGCTGCACCGCCGCCCAGCCATGTGGCGCTGGCCTGTTCACTGGCCAGCGGGAACTGGTACAGCGCCAGCACCGGCGGCACTTCTTCAGGTTTGGCTCCAGACTGCTTGGCCACGTTGATCACGTGTGCAGAATCGGCGGTCCACGTGTTCGGCGCGTTGACGTAGTCCGCCGTGCTGCTCTGCAGCACAGTGGTAAACGCCTGCATGCCAGGGCCGTTTTGTACGGCGAATTTTTTATCCACCACCAGCCCGTCAAACGTGGCCTTGCCCCAGTGGGTCAACTGGCCAGAGGTCAGCAGCACATGGCCGCTTTGCTTGAGGCGGCCCAGCGCCGGGTCCCAGATAAAGGCCGCGTCGATGTCACCGCGCTCCCACGCCGCCGGGATGTCCGAGGGTTGCAGGTTGATCACTTTGACTTTGCCGGTCAGGCCGAACTGCTCCAGGGCAAACAGCGCGTGAAAGTGCGTGGTCGAGACAAACGGCACTGCGAGGGTTTTACCGGCCAGGTCTTGCGGCGCGACAATGCCGCTGCCGTTGCGCACCACCAGCGCTTCGGCGTCGGCGATGTTGTCGAGTATCCAGAACAACTGCGCATCCACCCCGCGACTGACCGCGGCGGCAATCGGGCTGCTGCCCGCCACGCCGATCTGCACATCGCCCGAGGCCATGGCCATCATCACGTCGCCGCCGCTGTCAAAGTTGCGCCACTTGATGTCCCAGCCGGTGGCCTTTTCAAACTCCTTTTGGACGATGGCGTTTTTCCAGGGGGCAAACATGCTCTGCACGCCGATAGTCACGGTTTGTGCGTGCGCCGCAGCGCCAGCGCTCAAGGTCAGTACCGTGAGTGGCAACAAGACAGCACGACGAATCCAGGTATTCAGGGGCTTGAGCATGGTGAGGCTCCAGGAAGGTAAAGACGTTGTTTGAGTCAGCCCGATCTTAGGCGGCGGCCCAAAGCTTGCTTTAGATCCAGTTGCCGCAATCGTTGGTGCCAGAGGTCGCTGCAGGCCTTGCGTGACAAGGGTTGTAGCGATATTGGTGCGTCATAAGGGTGCGCCGGGAAAGGAGCTTGAACCATGTTGGAGCGTTATTTCCGACCTTTTGAGGCGAGCCGTGGTTTGCAGGAGCAACTGCGCGAGAGCCTGCTCAGCGCGATTCTGGATGGCGCCATGCCGCCCGGCGAGCCGATGCCGTCTTCGCGCAAGCTGTGTGAATTGCTCAAGGTGTCGCGTAACACGGTGGTGCTGGTCTACGAGCAGTTGGTTCAGGATGGCTACTTGATTCCATCGGATCGACGCGGCTACTTCATCAACGAGAAATACCTGCGCCAGCAACTTAACGTCAGCCTCAAACCGGCCATCGAAAAAATCTTCGAGCGCCCCGACCATGCGCCGGACTGGGACGCGCGCCTGCAATGCCATTCGTCGCGGCTGCGGGCCATCGTCAAGCCGCGTAACTGGCGTGAATACCGCTACCCGTTCATCTACGGTCAGGTCGAAGCTGACGAACAGACAGCCGCGCGCTGGCGAGACTGCGCGCGCATCGCCAGTACCGGCGCACACATGCGCAGTTGGGTCGATGACCAAGTGATGCTCGACGACCCGCTGCTGATCGAACAGATTATCCAGCGCGTGCTGCCCAAACGCGGGATCAGCATGTCGGCGCAAGAGGTGTTGGTAACGATCGGCACGCAAAACTCGCTGTACATGCTGGCGCAATTGCTCGGGCGTCCGGGGTTGGTGATGGGGCTGGAAGAGCCGGGCTATGTGGATGCGCGCAACATCTTCAGTCAGCGCGGTTGTGCCCTTAAACCGCTGCGCATCGACCGTCAGGGGCTGGTCGTGAATGAACAGCTAGACACCTGCGAAATGCTGTTTTGCACCCCCAGCCATCAATCGCCGACGGGCGTGACTATGCCGCTGTATCGGCGCCTGGAACTGATGGCCAGCGCCCGCGAGCGAGACTTTTTGATCATCGAAGACGACTACGAAAACGAGCATAACTTCCTGGGCAGTAACCACCCGGCCCTCAAGAGTTTTGATGACAGCGGGCGAGTGATCTATCTGGGCAGCCTGACCAAAAGCCTGTTGCCGGGCGTGCGGTTGGGGTTTATAGCCGCGGATGCCGAGTTGATTCATGAATTGCGGGCGATGCGGCGCTACATCTACCGGCACCCGCCGTCGAATAATCAGCGCACCCTGGCGTTGTTTTTATCGATGGGGCATTACGATGCGCATGCGCGGCGCCTGCGTGACCGGCTTGCGCGCAAATGGCGGGTGATCAGTCGGGCCATCGCCGAGCACTTGCCTCAGGTTCATGCCAGCGGCATGGCGGGCGGATCATCGCTGTGGGTCAACTGCCCGGCGGGGGTGGATGCCTGGGTGCTGCAACGGCTGGTGGCCAAGCGTGGGGTGTTGATTGAGCCGGGGGACATTCATTACGTGAGCGAGCCGCGGCCGATGAATTGCTTTCGGCTGGGGTTTGGGGCGATCTGCGAAGAGTTGATAGAGCCGGGGATTGCCGCGTTAGGGGCGGCGTGGCGGGAGATGCAGGACAAATAGCTTAAGGCATGCCCTTGTGAGAGCTGGCTTGCCAGCGATGGTATCGGCGCGGTCTGATTGCAGGGCCGCATCGCTGGCAAGCCAGTTCCCACAGGAAAGAGGTGTTTACAAAACCTCGCGTCCCAAGGTGTCTTTAAGAATGCTGAACATCGCATCCAGATCCACCCGTCCAGTCACCAGTGCCGGGGCAAAGATGATCGCGTCACCGGTGGTTTTTACATGCAGCCCCGCGTCATACAGCGCTCGCTGCATGCGCGCACCTTTGGCTCCAGGCGCTTCGCCCGGCGTCAATTGAATCCCGCTCAGTAACCCATAGCCACGCACATCACTGACTTGCGGCAAATCTTTCAACGCACTCAAGGACTCCAGAAAGTACGACGCCAGTTGGGCGCCTTTGTGGAACACATCCTCATCGCGGTAAATATCCAGCGAAGCCAACGCGGCCGCACAGGCCACCGGGTGCCCGGAGTAGGTGTAGCCATGGAAGAGTTCCGGTCCGCCCCCTTTGCTGGCGTTGATGACTGTGTCGTAAACCGCTTCGTCGATCGCCACCGCGCCCATCGGGATCGCACCATTGGTCAAGGCTTTGGCCATGGTGATGAGGTCGGGCTTGACCTCAAAGCTCTGCGCGGCAAACGCCTGCCCGGTACGGCCAAAGCCGGTGATGACTTCATCAAAGACCAACAAAATGCCATGTTTGTCGCAGAGATCGCGCAAGCGTTTGAGGTAGCCCACGGGCGGTACGTACACGCCAATCGAGCCGGCAATCGGCTCGACAAAACAGGCGGCAATGCTGTCGCCGCCGTGCATGGCGATGATCCGCTCCAGGTCGTTGGCCAGGTCGGCGCCGTGCTGTGGCTCGCCCAACTGGTAGCGCTGATCTTCTTGCCAGGTATGGCGCATGTGGCTGACGTGGGGCAGGCCGCCTGCGGCAAACGCCTGGCGATTGCGCATCATGCCGGACAGTGCGACGCCGCCGAAGTTAACCCCGTGATACGCCCATTCGCGGGACACAAACCGGGTGCGCTGGGCTTCGCCGCGGGCGCGGTGGTAGGCCAGGGCAATCTTCATGGCACTGTCCACCGACTCGGAACCGGAGTTGGTAAAGAACAGTTTGTTCAGGCCCTGTGGCAGCAGCTCGCTCAGACGCTCGGCCAGTTCAAAGGACAGCGGCGAAGCACGCTGAAAATGTGGGGTGAAGTCCAGGGTCAGCAGTTGCTTGCACACCGCTTCGGCAATTTCGGTTCGGCCATGGCCGGCGGCGCTGCAAAACAGCCCGGAACTGCCATCGAGCAACTCGCGACCTTCGGCGCTCCAGTAGCGCACGCCCTCGGCGCGGACAAACAGCTGCGGTGCACGCTGGAATTCGCGGTTGTCAGTGAAGGGCATCCATTGGTGGTTCAGATTCGTCGCCATGCGGGTCACTCCTGAGTGAAAGGTCTGGGCGGTCCAGTTGCTCGCAGACTAGTCATGCTCAGGCGTGCGGCTTAGATCCAGGCGGGGCTTTTGATGGGTCCAGTCTTGGCACCATCGAAAGCCCCGGCTGGATCTAAACCCGTGCTTCGCGGCTGACTACAGTGGCGCCATTGAGCACCTTGGAGCTGTGTATGAACCCTGAAGTCTGTTGGGCCTTGAGCGCGGGTTGCGTGCTGGTGGCGGCAATTGTTCGCGGTCTGACCGGCTTCGGGTTTGCCGCGATTGCGGTCGTCGGGCTGGCGATGCTCGGGTCATTGCAACGGGCGGTGCCGCTGGTGTTGTTTCTGGAAGTCGCCTCCAGCGTGATGCTGTTACGCAGCGCCTGGCGCGAAGCGGATTATCGGCTGCTCAAGCGCTTGTTGCTGGCCGCCGCCTGTGGCGTGCCCTGCGGGATTTGGCTGTTGACCGGGCTCGACAGTGGCGGGCTGACGGTCGGGGTTTATCTGCTGGTGGGCTTGCTGGCGATTCTTGGGTTGGCGCGGATCCGCTTGCCGATGGGCGATGGTCGCGCGGGTGCCTGGTTGATTGGCAGCAGCAGCGGTGCGCTGATTGGCGCGTTCTCGATTGGCGGGCCACTTGTGGTGGCCTGGCTCAGCCATTGTGGGCTGCGGGCGCAGGCGTTACGCGCGACCTTGATCATGTTTTTTTTCGCAGTCGATATTGCGGCTTTGTTCGGGTTGGCCGCCGCGTCGGCGATCCCTGCCGACACCGCCTGGCAAGCCCTGCTGATGTTGCCCGCCTTGCTGCTAGGGCTGTGGCTGGGCCAGCAATTGTTCCTGCGGGTTCAGGCCGAGCAGGCCGCACGTGTCACTCAATGGCTACTGCTGGTGCTGGCGGGCGTGGGCCTGCTGGGCCGGGCGTGGTCCTGACGTTCTCAAAGGAGCTTTTTTATGACCTCGACTGTCTTTATCACCGGCGCCACCTCTGGTTTTGGCGAAGCCTGCGCTCGACGTTTTGCCTCTGCCGGTTGGTCGCTGGTGCTCACCGGGCGTCGACAAGAGCGCTTGCAGGCGCTGGCTGACGAACTCTCGACCCACGCTGAGGTGCTGCCACTGGTGCTCGATGTTCGCGACCGCGCGGCCATGCAGTTAGCCATCGACCAACTGCCCCCCCGCTTCAACAGCTTGCGCGGGCTGATCAACAACGCCGGGCTCGCGCTGGGCACCCGCCCTGCGCCGCAGTGCTCCCTGGATGATTGGGACACCATGGTCGACACCAACATCAAAGGCCTTTTGTACAGCACGCGCTTATTGCTCCCGCGCTTGATCGCCCATGGTGCGGGCGCCGGGATCGTGAATTTGGGATCGATTGCGGGTAACTGGCCGTACCCTGGCAGTCACGTGTATGGCGCGAGTAAAGCGTTTGTCCGCCAGTTCTCGCTCAACCTGCGCTGTGACCTGCAAGGCACGGGCGTGCGAGTCACCAATCTGGAGCCAGGGCTGTGCGAAAGCGAGTTTTCACTGGTGCGCTTTGCCGGGGACCAAGCCAAGTACGACTCGGTGTACGCCGGTGCGCAGGCCATCCAGCCCGCCGACATCGCCGAGACTATTTTCTGGATTCTTAACCAGCCCAGGCACATCAACATCAACAGCCTTGAGTTGATGCCCGTGAGCCAATCGTGGAGCAATTTTGCGATTGAGCGGGGTTGACACTCATCACCTGTAGCCGCTGCTGCGCCAGCGACTACAGGAATTGAGGTGCAGATCTGATTTGCATCAATACACAAAAGCACTGCGGTGCTTGTGTATAAAGTCTTCCCAGCGCACGGGCTGACGGCCGGTGATGGCTTCGAAGTTGTCACACGTGTCCCGTACACCGGGGATGGTGTCTGCGGCCATGCGCTTGAAGTTGTCGTGCACGCAGTTCATGTAGGCCATCTCGGCACCTGCTGCACGCATGTTTTCCAAAAACACTTCCGGTGGTTGTGCGTTGTAGCGAAATGGCTGGCCCAGCAGGCGGGTCATGATGTTGGCTACGTCGCCGTAAGACTGGATGTCATAGCCCAAGCGGTAAGTTTGGCCTGCGTGTTTGTGCGGATGCAGCAGCGTTTGTGCCGCCACTCGGGCAACGTCTTCGCCATCGACCCAATTGAACGCGGTGTTGCCCGTGTATTGCTCAATCACCCCTGATTTAACGGCTTGAGTGCCGTCATAGCTCAGCAGGTTTTGCATAAAGCATTCTGGGCGCAAGTGGGTGAACGAGAACCCTGACCACTCAATGTAACGTTCTACCAACTGATGCCAGGCCCAATGGCCAATGGTGGTGTCGTCACGTCCGCACGCGCCGAGGTGCACGATGTGTTGCACGCCCGCTTTTTTTGCCTGGTCCAGAAACGCTTTGCTTTGGCGCAGCATTTCTACGGTATAGCCGGTGACGAGCAGGGCACGATCAATGCCTTGCAGTGCGGGTGCCAGGGTCTCTTCTTTATCGAAGTCCATGATCACTGTGCGAATGCCTTGCGCCTTGAACGGCTCGGCTTTGGCGTCTGAGCGCACGGCCGCGACCAGGGTGATGCTGTCGTCTGCCAACAGCAGGCGCAGGGTGTCACCGCCGATCTGGCCGGTGGCGCCGGTAATTAATACGGTGGGCTTGAGCGAGGTCATAAATGCGCCTTGTTGATGATCAGAGTCGTGATGCCAAAGCTTACTGCGGAAAATAGATCGTATTTACGATACCTTTTACCGAATTGCATGAACTGAATTCACGAATAAGAGGCCGCCATGTTTTCTTCCGAGCGCTTGAAGGGCATCGATGTCTTTGTCTGTGTGACCGACTCCGGCAGTTTCAAGGCGGCTGCCGAGCGCATGAACCTCACGGCATCTGCGGTCAGCAAAGGCATCGCCAGGCTGGAAAGCCGGTTGCAGGTGCGCCTGTTCAATCGCACGACTCGGCGTTTGTCACTCACCGACGCGGGCGCCGCGTTTTACCAGACCTGCACCGGCGTGTTGGCTGACCTGGAAGAAGCCGAATTATCGCTGCAAGCCGAAAACACCGAACCACGTGGTCGGATTCGAATTGATCTGCCCGCCGCCTTCGGACGTTTGCAGGCGCTGCCGGTGGTTTTGACGTTTGTTAAGCAGCACCCGCAATTGCAGCCGCACATTTCGTTTTCGGATCGTTTTATCGACCCGGTTGAAGAGGGCGTCGACATTGTGGTGCGTGTGGGCGGCCCGGATGTGTGGCCTGCGGCGTGGGGGCACCGCTATGTAGGCAGCGAGCGGCATGTGTTCTGCGCCTCACCGGCCTACCTCAAACAGCACGGCGAACCGTTGACCGACCGCGACCTGCAGCACCACGCGTGTGTCGCCTATGGTCGGGCAGATGGCACCGTTAGCCCCTGGCGGTTTGCGGGCAGCCGACCCGGTGAGATCGAGCTGCGGGTGATGTGCGCTCAGTTCATCGTGGGCGATGGCGAAGGCCATGTCATGGCGGTGAAGGCGGGATGCGGGATTGCGCAGCTCCCCACGTGGTTGATCAAGCAACAACTGGCAGAAGGCACCTTGGTTGAAGTGCTGCCACATCTGGCAAGCGAGGGCTTGGCGATCAATCTGGTGTGGCCAAAAAGCCGCGAGGCGCTGCCCAAGGTCAGGGCGTTGCTGGATGCGCTGGCGGCGGGTTTGATGCCGGGTTTATAGCGGCAGCACCCGGTCATGAATCACACTTTTCATCACCAGGGTCGAGACCAGCCGCTGTACGTTGGGCAGTGAGGTGAGGTGTTCATCGTAGAGGCGCTGAAAGGCGGGTAAGTCTTTGGTGATCACTTGCAGCAGGTAGTCGGGGTCGCCGAACAGCCTTTGCGCTTCGACAATCTGCGGGATCTTCGGCAGCCCCGCCTCAAAGTCTGCGATGGCCTGACGGGTCACTTCGCGCAAGGTCACGAACACAATCGCTGAAAAGCCCAGGCCCAGTTCTTTCGGCGCCAGCAGGGCGCGATAGCCCAGAATCACCCCCGACTCCTCAAGTGCCCGCACCCGCCGGTGGCAAGGTGAGAGGCTCAGCCCCACGCGCTCCGCGAGCTCAGTGAGAGACAATCGTCCATCGGCGTGCAGCTCAGCAAGAATCTTGCGATCAATTCGATCCACTTGGAAGAACCTTCTAGCGTGACAACGGCTGTGGGGGATAAACGAAAGATAATCCTATCAGCATTTCCCTATTCTTCTACTGGCGGCTTCGGCTTTAAACGGCGTGACGCTTACCCATCCAGCCCCTTTAGAAGGTAGATCCCTGTGACTCTCAGTGTATTGGCCGCTTTTTGGGCGGTGTCTTTTTTGTTCATCATCACCCCCGGCGCAGATTGGGCCTACGCGATTTCTGCAGGGATGCGCGGGCGCCGCGTCACGCCTGCGGTAGCAGGAATGCTCTCTGGCCACTTGCTGGCGACGGTGATTGTGGCGGCAGGCGTTGGCGGTCTGGTGTCGCGCAATCCGATGATTCTCACCGTGTTGACGGTGGCTGGTGCTCTGTACCTGTTATGGCTGGGCGTCAACATGCTCCGCCACCCTTCGGCCCCTGAATCAGGGCCGGTGCAGGTTAATGACTCCTGGTGGCGCTGGGCCTGGAAAGGCTTATGCGTCAGCGGCATGAATCCCAAGGTGTTATTGCTGTTTTTAGCGTTGTTGCCGCAGTTCACCAATCCGTCATCCACGTGGCCCATTCCTGCGCAAATCGTGGCCTTGGGCGCACTGCATGCGTTGAGTTGTGGTGGGGTGTATTTGATGGTCGGTTTCGGCGCCAAAGCCGTGTTGCGGACCCGACCCAGCGCGGCGAAAAACATCAGCCGGATGTCTGGCGCAGCGATGATCGTGATTGCGGGGGTGTTGCTAGCTGAGCAAGTGATGCGTTGAGCGTTAGTGTCCAAGCGGTTTGGCAAATGTGTTTGATAGGCCCCTAGACGCGGGTGAAGGCTGCGCCTACAGAGGGGCCGCCATCTGATTGAGCGGTGTGGACGCTTTCCCTATCGCAGCGCTGTGCTAGTGCCAGAACGCAGGTTTCTCGAAACAAATGATCTGGGTCTCGTGATGCGTTTTGCTGCTGGGCTATATTGGCGCCTGCCTGAACACCCCGACCTGATGTGGAGTCGCCTATGAAGCACCGAACCTTACTGACCCTCTTTCTGATCTTCAATACTGCGCTGTTCAGTTCTTGGGCGACTGCGGCGGGCGATGCAGAAGCGGGCGGCAAGTTATTCGCCAAGACCTGTGGCGGGTGTCACAGCATCGGAGAAAACGCACGTAACGGGTTCGGCCCGCAATTGAACGGCGTGATAGGCCAGTTGGCCGGAACAGTCCCTGGCTATCAGTTCTCCGAGGCCATGAAAAACTCAGGTGTGGTGTGGACGCGCGAAAACCTGGCCGCCTACATTGAAGCACCGAAAAAAGTCGTGAGTGGGACGCGGATGATCTTCTGGGGCATCAGCGACCCAGAGAAAATCGAAAACCTGTTGGCTTACATCGAAACCTTTCAAGACCAGTAATCACTGAATGTCTTTCAGGTAATCCTTGAGCGTTAAGAGCGGCGCATGCAGCTGCTCAAGGTTTTGAGCGTTTTTGACCCCCAGCGACAACCTGTGCAGCTCGCGGCCCATGGGCGTGTCTGCACCGCCAATGGCGTCCATGGCCAAGTCGAGGCATTCGTCCATTTTGTTCTGGATAGTGTCGAGATCGCCCTTGCGCACCAGCAAGGCAAATACATCGCGCTGGTAATCCCCCATCACCAGATCGTCGCGCAGAATCGGACTTTGGCCGTCTGATTCATAGGCGAGCTTGAGAGAGAAAAGAGCGACTGTCTCCAGCGGGAGTTCCATGTGGGCCTGTGGCGTGATTGGGGTGGTGGATGATGACTTTTTTGGAAGAGGAAAAAAAGCTTTTTGGGAATGTCAGTCGGCTTATGGCTTCTGTAGGAGCGGGTTGCCTCGCGATTTTTTGATCTTTTAAAAAATCGTCAGACAAGCTGGCCCTAATGAGGCTCAATCCCTTAACTGATCAGTATTGGGCGTTGTGCCACGCCGGGCTGCGTCGCCTTGATTCCATGAGAGTGATGATCTAACAAAGCCCCATTGATCCGCTTCGTTAACTCTGGCTACACCCACTTTTCTACAGGCGAAAAAAAAGACCTTGAAATTCAAGGTCTTTTTTTAAGATGGTGCCCGAGGGAGACTCGAAGTTTCCATAAATTTCGTGGCTTGCAGTCAAATTATATCGCTAGGGATACAAGCGGGGATACACGCTTTTCGACGCTACAGAGCTTAATCCCAAACGATTATAAATCCAATATTCAGATTCTTGCCGTGGATGCTCGTGTCTACGGTTCGCTGAAAAGGCCTTCCGACGGTGAGCCTAGCTAGCAACCAGCGGTGATCGAGCCTCCACAAAAGTGCTCTCCCCTACACACCAAGACTTAATAATTTCAAAGCCGTGTTCAAGAAGCAGGTCTTGTGTGACTACCTTATTGAAGATTCCATAATAAGAAGTGGATTTTTGATTGCTGTATATATAGCCATTTAAATGTTTCTTGCCGGATTCGAATTTTTTAAAGTACGAGCTTCGGTGTTGGTTGATAAATACAGCAATCCCATCACTGGAGAGTAGTTTTTTTATAATTAATATTACGCTGTTGAGGGTTTCTTTGCATGGGATCGCAGAGAGAACGTTTGTGCATGTTATTAGGTTGTACAATTCTTGGTGGTTCTGGATTTGTTCGAATGGTATCGTTTTGCAGTTTGGATAGTTTTTCGACACAAATTCAGTTACGGATGTTTGTTCGCCTCTTATTACTTGTCTTCGAGAAAGTTGTATTTGAGAGTCTACAAAAGTAACGGTCGTAGCTATTTTTGTTAGTGTGTCCGAGTATCTTAGTTTTCCACAGCCAAAGTCCAGCGCTGAGTTGGTTTTACCGCTATAAAGCAAATAGTCATCTACTGGCTTTGATTTTTGCGTATGTGGCTTTGCGGCGTTCTCTGAACGAATGTGGTTGCCATTGACTAGATATCTCATGAGTTACGTCCTTGTTATTTGAAGTATTTTTTAATGGCTTTTACAGATATTTTGTTGGCTTGGTCTTTGGATTTTTTAACAGTCACAAAATACCATTGTGCGAGCGTGACTACTGACAGTGCAAGTAGGTATAACCATAGTCCAGTGAATGACTTGTCTCTGTAGATGAACTCAAGGGCGCAGGTGGTGGTTAGAACAACGAAGATGTGCTCAAAAAAAATCCAGAAAAACATAGCGTATCGCCAGAACAGCTGAACGTAATGCTGATCAATTTTCTTCGCTTCTGGATAGTATAGTTTGTTCATGGCTAACTTTGTCTCAGCGCGATTCAGCTGTTTGTTTATGTTCGCACTTTTAAGCATTGGCTTTATGATAAAGAATTTATCCCAGATGTATCTGATGCCGAGCAGTTTTGAGATTTTATTATGGATCTCAAAGAAACTGCTCAAAAAAGCTGCTAGGAATGCAGCGGCTAAAGGTATGGCGCCGAATGAGACTATCCAATCTATAAGTTCCTTGTAGTCTTTTAGTGGCGGTATTAATGATTCTGGAATAATGATTTTGGGGATTGTCTCAAAGTAGCGAAGAGCAATAAAAAGTATAAGTGTGGTGAAAAATGTTCCTTTGTTTAGCCCTTCAAGCATTTCGTTGTAGTTATTAGGTGATTTAATCGTCAGCATTAGTTGTTTCCGTTCAATAGCTGGTGAAGGAAATTGTTTAGTTAGCAGCTTTTAACAATCGATGCTGTTTTTGCTATTTTTATGGCCGATGCCTAATCAGGCTGTTGGCACAATGCCACTGTAGCACGTGACGTCGTTCGCTTGCGTAATCACTCAGCGAATACAGCTTGAGCCGTAGATGCTTGCAATGTCATTTGGTAGTAGCTATGGAAGAAATTGATCTGAATGGTGCGGGGGACCCTGGAGGCAGCAACATCATACGGGGTCGGAAACCCGCGGGATCTTGTTAGCGACAGGCACCCCACCTTACTGAAATTTCAAACGTTGAAATTGAAAGGATCTTGAAGAAAAAGGGTCATCGTTACCGTGTTGGTAATGATGCCCCTTTGTGTTGCTGATAACGCACGTTTGGCGTTCGTCAACCGAGTCAACTCCGTCAACCTGTCAACCAACTTAAAAAATCCAGCCGCTAACACGAACGCGTGGGTTATCTGCCCCGTGTCCTTCAGAAATGCTCAGGGTCCCCCCGCAACATCCCAATACCTTGTGCAATTGCACTGGTGAACCATGGTTCACCCGGTTCACCTGTTCACTAAGCTGGGCACTTTTCCGCTAACACGATCACGCGGGTTTCCGACCCCGTGTCTGTCTCATTGTCTCAGGGGCCCCCGGCTCCTGCCTGAGTTTCCTCGCTGAGGGTACGCATTGCATAAGGGGGGGGGTGGGGCAAATACCTGTTAAATGGCGTGTAACTCGTGTTGCAGGTGTAACCAAGTGTCGTAACACATTGATTTTAAACAATAAAATAGTTGTACACCGACTGAAAGCGTATGGGGTGTGCTGTGTAACAACGTGGAACGGTGTAACGATTTACGTCAATCGGCGTTCGCATGGCTAAGGTGCTAGTGGTCATCGTTAAAGCCGCAATCCGCACACGTTAGCTGCCTGATCACAACGGCCCCATGGCAATTCGCGCAGCAGTTCGGCCAGGGCGCGCCAAGGGTACTGATACGGGGTCGTGGGGCAGTGGGCTCGATGTTCAACGGGCTACTCGGCGCTGCTCGGCCATTGGGGAACCTGGCACTGACGACAGCATACGGCGTCACCGTGCATTAGCCAGCGCCCATTCCAACGCTGCATCATTCATCCAGCACGATTGCGGGGACCAACCCGGTACCGAGCAGCCTGGTTAATTCCTGGTGGTCATTGATGTGCATGTCCGGCGTAGTCCTGTGCAAGTGAGCGGCCCCCTTGCGTAAAAACAGACTACGGGGGCGTCCAGTGGGTGGAAAACAGCGTCCACAAAAAGGCCCCTGCACGGTGTCTCAGACGTGGGGGGCTTTTTTACACAAGCAGCGTTATTCGTAACGCGGCAGGCTCACTTCACCGTTTGCTGAAAACCGCCACCTTTTAGCAGCATGCCGACTTGCTCCGGCTGCTCGGCCGGCTTGCCCAAATGGTATTCGGCCTATTGGCTGGTGCCGTCCTGAATCACGCACACCGCCACAATCACCCACCCCTGATCCAACAAGCCCTGGACTTGGGTCACGCCGTTCACGGTACCCAGTTGCTTGATGTCTTCAATGGCCATCGGTCTTGCTCCTTGAGTGATAGCTGACTGTAATCACCACGCTACGGAAATGTGGCTGCTTTCTGTTTGTTATTGGTCAGCGTTTATTGCTGCTGCCGAGCCGCATTTCGCAAGAGACGTTCGCTGAGCCTTGCGTCGATATCCGATATTACGTCTTTCATGCTGTTATCCCGGCTCCATTCACCGAGATCAAGCTCCTCAGCAGGAAGCCCAACATATGAGCGAAGTTTTTTGGCTAGATCAGATGCCTGCAGCCCTAGCACAGCATACCCCCGGCGCCTTGCTTGAAAATATTCGACATGGTCCGGCGGGTCGTAATTGAACTGATGGATTCCAGTAAGGTTTCCTTGCAATTGATCTTGTTGATCTGGCAGTCGAAGAATCGAATACATCAGATCCATCGGTAACAGCTTCCATTCAACGTCAAGGTCTAGAGGCCGAAAATCAGGTGGGGTAATAACAGGCACATATTCACCGCGCTCACCAGCGGGCTGGCCGTATTGGGTCCCGTCGTCTACTGCAACATCAAGGCAGCCAGTGGCAAACCGATCCAAATGAGAGACGACAATAATCCCAAGGTAAGTGGTGTCCTGCTTGGCCGTTTTCCGCTTAGTCCACCATTCTTTGATTAGGACGAAAATGTTACCGAGTAGGACCCCGCTGATACCGGCGGCAGCTGAAATGATGGCTGAGACGTGCGCTGATTCCATGAGTCCCTCTGAGTGAATTAGCGTATGAACGCCATTTGTATCCCCAGCATGGTCCATCCAGTCGCATTGGCGTTAGGAAAAAATCCTTTCTTGGTGTCCGCCACGATGACGTATGCATACACCTCAAGGTCTGCTACAAAACACGTCAGATGGCTCATTGCCGTCACAGGTGCTACATTTCAATAATTTAACGTCAAGAAGTTGTGTTTAGCTTCCTAGGGATTTGAGGCTGGTATGAGCGAAACGAAGAAACCCGTGGCGGTAGTTTTTGTGCATGGTTTCACTGGCGGTAGTAGCACGTGGAAAAATGTCGGCGGCGAAAAATTCAAAGACTTATTGTTGACGGAAGACGATCTATCAGAAGTCTTTGATATGGTTGAGTTCGAATATTTTTCGAAAATTACAGATATATTTCATGCGGATTTAATACAGAAGGCCATATCGCTATTCGGGTTTCGTCCTAAGGTCAGATACAACCGACCGCTTAAGAATTTGGCCGATGAGCTCAGAAGCTTCATACAGCTGAACTTGGATGACTATGAGGGCGTTGTGCTCATCGGTCACAGTATGGGTGGATTGATTTGCAAGGAGGTTATACTAAGTCATGTGCGCGGTGACGGGCCGGATATAATAGGATATGGATCTATTGCTGTTCCTCATAAAGGCTCGTTGGATTCAATGTTGTTCGCCTTGCTCAATATTAACAGCAAGGAGTTGGTTCCGTTAAATTATTACAATAGCGATCTAAATAATCGATGGGTCGACAAAAAAAGCACACTTCCAGAATCTGTCTATATTATTGGGCAACATGACCAGTATGTCCCGGAGTCAAGCGGTCTTCCTTTTATCAGCAAATTTCTGAATATTCCCCATGATCACAATACGATCTGCAAGCCAGTTTCTAAGGCAGATAGTGCTTATAAGGCGGTTCAAAAGTTCCTAAAAAAAATCGCCAAAAATACTAAAATGCAAAAGCTTTCACTGCTGACTTATGAAGAGGCATCGCCTGATTATGATAAAGAGATATTTGTAATAAAAATGATTCTCTGCGATATAGGAGAAAAAGGCGTGGAGGATGCGAAGGAATCATTTTTCAATGCGGAGATCATAACCAAGGCAGCCGACGAGGAGGACAAAAAAATGCTACTAGCATTGAGAGTCAAGGTTATCTCGCTCTATAGGCAAACATTCAATTATCATGAAGGTGTTGGTTCAACTCCCAACATGATTTTTGCAGAGGTACACCAAAAACTGCTGAGCGAAGATAGGCATGCGCTTGAGGTTGGCGCGAATTATATTAACTTTCTCCATAAAAAAGGCTTGTTGCACCAAGAGGCTAACAAGCCTTGCACCACTGTAACATGGTCGAATGGCACAACCATGGATGATATCAAGGCTATGCTTAAATGAGCATAGATTACACATTTTTTGACCTTCGAGAGGAACACTACTCCGCTCTCTATCGTGCTTGGCTTATCGCTCACATACTTTCAGCAAATCGAAATGGAAAGCTTCAGTTATCCATATACAAAGCGCAGCAAATTGATTATATAGTAAAAAATCCTCAATTATTTAGAAGGGCTTGTCAGTTTCTGAGTGGGCCGCAATCTGCAATAAATATTTCTGAAGCACTCTATAACTCTGAAATTAGCAAGTCTCAAACGTTCGACAAGCAAAACTTTCTCGCTAAGGTAATGCAGCTGTGTGGTGAAGGAATCATTGAACTTGTTAAGGAAAATGGGATTTTTTTTGTTAGATGTTTAATCTCTCCCCCTGCAGCAGAGATATCAGCACAAATACACCTTGAGAGTCAGATAGTCGCGGTCAAAGGCTTGGCGCAAAAAACTGAATTAGTTGTTAACAAAATCATACTGGGTGAATAATGGATAGCAAACCCTCTTTAATCGTGCATCGCTTGATACTGATGGGTATCAATGGCGCATACGAATCGCACTTTAAAGCGGGATTGAATATCATTCGAGGCTCAATGGACTCTGGTAAGTCTACTATCCTTCACATGATAAACTACTGCTTGGGCGGTTCGAATAAAAAAATACTTTACGAGGAAGTAAAGGCGAAGGTAAGAACGCTTTTTCTTGAGGTCTCATTCAATGGAAAAATTTTTACGATTGAACGCTCTCTTCGCGAGCATAGAACTGCAGTAAAAGTCTTCTCTTGCGGTTACGAAGATCGAGCCGACGTTTTTCCTCAGTTCATGGCCGCTGACTCTACTGGAGATATGCCCGATGGATGGCTATCAGACTTCATACTTGAACAGCTCGGTATAGCTCGCGTCAAAATCAAGGAGTCTTTGGTTAGGGTTAATGCCGATGAAGATAGACTCAGCTTTAGAGATCTCATGAAGTTGATGTTTCTAAAACAAACGGAAGTAGGGTCTGATGCGCTTCTTGATTATAAAAACCAGGTGGTATTTATCAAGAATGTGGCGGTCCAAAAGTTCGTTTATAATATTCATGACGAACGGATGGCGTCTTTACAGACTCAGAGAAAATTGGAGAACGATATTCTTAGGCAGCTGAAGAGCACGCAGGAGACTCTGTCTAAATTTCTGAAAGAAGTTGGCGTGCCTCTTGATGAGTTTGCTTTCGGAGATAAAATCGAGGATGCAAAACAACTTATTCAAGATCTGGATGAGGCCGTACAAAAAGTAAAAATGGATTTTACCTTCAATTCTAAGGCTTCTATAGAGCTCCGAAAAACCATCGGGCTGCTGCGAAGCGAGTTGGATGAGAAAAACAGAAATATCAGTTCGATTAAAAAGCGCATAACAGATTTCTCCAAGCTGAAAAGCACCTATCGTATTGAGCTGGATAACATACAGCTTTCAAAATTAGCGCGGCCATTTCTCTCCAGTACCCCTCTCGAAAAGACTATCGCCTGTCCTATGTGCAGTACAGACTTGCCCATCGCGACTCAAGCTATACCCGAGGAAGAAATCGATGCGGTTGAGCGATCCGTTAACAATAAACTTTCCGGTCTTGACGATACTATAAAGAACGCACTGGAAAGGGCAGGGGTACTGCAGAGTGAGGCATCGGCGCTGGAACTTCAGATTCAGCAGCACACTCAGCTTTTTGATACCAACAACCTATCAAGCTTATCTCCGCTGATATCGATGATTGAGACGGCAGAAAAAGCCAAGGTTCAGGCCCATGTAGATTTGGCTTCATTGAAAAAAAACCTGTCCATCTATAGGAAGTACGGCGAAACGCAAGAGAAAATTAACAGTAAGCAATCTGTCATATCAAACCTTGATTTGTTAATCAAAGATATAGAAGCAGGACTAACTGGTGTACAGGAAATTATCGCGAAACTGAGAAGCACTTTTTCCAGATATATGGAAAACAGTGGCGTCCAGAATGTGCAAGGAATTTCTTATAGTAATCAATTTGTGCCTAGCTTTAGAAATATGTCTTACTACGACCATCTTTCTGGCGGAGTCAGAACCGTCATGTCAATTGGCATGTATATTACGCGACTGAGCTATGCCCTTGAGGCTAGCTGCAATATTCCTCCGTTTTTGATGATCGATACCCCAGGACAGAATATTGGTCGAAAAAGGAATTTGGATGACAATGACTCCGTGTCAGATCCTGCCATTTACGAGAGAATATATTCCCAGCTATTGAGCGTGGTAGAACTTGCAGAAGAGAAAAATATTGCGTGCCAGATCATTGTCGTTGACAACGACTTCCCTGATATTTTATCGAACCCTGAAAACATCGGAAAATACCATTTGGTTAAACACTTCCAGAAGGATAATCCGAATTTTGAAAAAGGTCTGATTCACGACGCCTAGGAACGCCTGCTATGCCGAGGCTGACTGACCGTTTTTTGGCCGAATGTAGGTTTCCATTCATACCGTAGGAAGCTACGAATATGGGAAGATGCGCCACGTGGCTGTGAGCTGACGCCGAAATTATTTACTTTGAGTCAAGCGCTGCCACTAAAAAGGGCCCTTCTGGGCCCTTTTTCAGGTGAAGCAGTTTTTACTTCTTAAGCCATCCCTCGACGACGTCGGCGCCATACTTTGCTTTCCACTCTTTCAAAGCTTGTAACCGCTCCATGAACCCCACATTCAAAGCCGCCGCGTGATCCCGGATGCTGTGCTCCCGATTTCTTTCTGGAGCCCATCCGCCATGATGCGTC
>NZ_JBIWEO010000021.1:0-76605 GCF_044762555.1 Pseudomonas sp. NPDC096917
GACAAGGCGACTGCCTGATCGTCGTAATCACCGAACGTTGTGTTTGGTAAGGAATGAACCATGCGTCATCGTAAAAGTGGTCGTCACCTGAGCCGCACTAGCTCCCACCGCAAGGCTATGTTTCAAAACATGGCAGTGTCGTTGTTCGAGCACGAGCTGATCAAAACGACTCTGCCGAAAGCCAAAGAATTGCGTCGCGTTGCTGAGCCGCTGATTACTCTGGCCAAGAATGATTGTCTGGCTAACCGCCGTCTGGCCTTCGACCGTACGCGTTCGAAAGCCATCGTTGGTAAGCTGTTCAACGATCTGGGCAAGCGTTATGCAACTCGTGAGGGTGGCTACCTGCGCATCCTCAAGTGCGGTTTCCGCGCTGGCGACAACGCGCCTATGGCGTACGTCGAGTTGGTTGATCGTCCAGTTGGCGGCGAAGCTGTATCCGCTGAGTAAGACGTCAGTCTCTACAAAGAACCGGGCCTAGTGCCCGGTTTTTTGTGCCTGTTCGATTATAATTTTCTATTGGTTTCGATTTTTTAATGCATTTGCCCCTACTGGCATAGTGGTCAATACTCTTCCTCAGCCGATTAGCCGGCAGCATCAAGAATGATTGAGGAAGGACTAGCATGAGCCAGACCAAAACGCTTACGACCGCCAGTGGCGCGCCTGTTGCTGATAACCAGAACTCTCGTTCAGCTGGGCCTCGTGGCCCGTTATTGCTCGACGACTTTCACTTGATTGAAAAACTCGCGCACTTTAACCGCGAAAATATTCCAGAGCGTCGTGTGCACGCTAAAGGTTCGGCCGCACATGGCACCTTCACACTGACGCGTGACATCACTCAATACAGCAGTGCCAAGCTGTTTGACACCGTCGGCAAGCAAACCCCTATCTTCTTGCGTTTCTCAACAGTGGGTGGTGAGCGAGGTTCTGCTGACACCGAGCGCGATCCGCGCGGTTTCGCCCTCAAGTTCTACACCGAAGAAGGTAACTGGGACATCGTGGGTAACAACACCCCGGTTTTCTTTATTCGCGACCCGCTCAAGTTCCCTGACTTTATCCACACCCAAAAACGCCTGCCGCAGAGCAACTTGAAAAGTGCACAGATGAAGTGGGACTTCTGGTCGCACTCGCCTGAATCATTGCACCAGGTCACCATCCTGTTTTCGGATCGTGGCATCCCTGATGGCTACCGTCATATGCATGGTTTTGGTAGCCACACCTACAGCCTGATCAATGCTGCAGGTGAGCGTCATTGGGTCAAGTGGCATTACAAAACCAAGCAAGGGATCAAGAACCTGTCGCCACAAGAGGCTGCACGTCTTGCCGGTACAGATCCTGATTACGCCCAGCGCGACCTGTTCGATGCTATCGAGCGTGGCGACTACCCAAAATGGCGTGTGTGCATTCAGATCATGACTGAAGCTCAGGCTGCGTCACACCGTGACAACCCGTTCGACGTGACCAAGACCTGGTCGCAAAAAGAGTTTCCGCTGATCGAGATCGGCGAACTTGAGCTCAACCGTAACCCACTGAACTACTTTGCTGAGGTTGAGCAGTCAGCCTTTGGTCCAAGCAACATGATCCCTGGTGTTGGTCTGTCACCTGACCGCATGCTGCAAGGTCGTGTATTCGCGTATGCGGATGCGCACCGTTACCGCGTAGGGACCAATCACCAGCATCTGCCTATCAATGCTCCGCGCGTGCCAGCGCACAACTACCAGCGCGATGGCTCGATGGCTTTTGGCAACAACGGAGGAGCCTCGCCTAACTACGAGCCCAACAGCTACGCTGATGCGCCCAAGCAGGCCCCACAGTACGCAGAGCCGCCATTAGCGCTCAGTGGAGCGGCAGACCGTTATGATCACCGTGAAGACACTGACTATTACAGTTACGCCGGCGCATTGTTCCGCCTGATGAATGACGAGCAGAAAGTGCTGCTGATCAACAATATCGCAGGCGCGATGGAGGGTGTCACAGATGACGTCGTTCAACGTCAGCTGCAGCACTTCTTCAAGGCTGACACCGCGTATGGTGAAGGCGTTGCAAAAGCGTTGGGTGTAAGCGTGAAGTAAGTCTAAGTGAGAAGCAGAACCGCCCTCAAATGGGCGGTTTTTGCGTTATTTAGGCGTGTTTTCTCGACAAATTACGGTTTTTCTTGCGATTGAACCGTGACCTCTCAGTCAGCTTGGTTCAAACTACAGCCTTTAAGTAGGGAGATGTGGGGCGATGCTAGGGCACCCGGACGTAATCGATTACCTCAACACGTTGTTAACCGGCGAGCTGGCTGCACGTGACCAATATTTTGTCCATTCTCGTATGTACGAGGATTGGGGCTTCACCAAGCTGTACGAACGCATCAATCACGAAATGGAAGAAGAGGCACAACACGCTGATGCGTTGATGCGCCGGATTCTGATGCTCGAAGGCACGCCGCGCATGCGCCCGGATGACTTGGATGTTGGCACCACCGTGCCCGAGATGTTCGCCGCTGATTTGCGCCTGGAATACAAAGTGCGTGCTGCACTGTGCAAAGGCATTGAATTGTGTGAACGGCATAAGGATTACGTGAGCCGCGACATGCTGCGTATTCAGTTGGCAGACACCGAAGAAGATCACACCTACTGGCTGGAAAAGCAGTTGGGCCTGATCAAATCGATCGGTCTGCAGAACTACCTGCAGTCGCAGTTCTGATCCACCTGCAAAAAGCGTAAGCCCCAGGACAGCAAAAAGCCCCTGTCATCATCTCGATGACAGGGGCTTTTTCGTACAGCTAATTAAGCCTTGTCGCGTATCAACAACGGTTTCAGGTAGAACCCGGTGTGAGATTGCGTCATTTCTGCGACCTCTTCCGGAGTCCCGGTCGCAATAATCTGGCCGCCTTTAGAGCCCCCTTCGGGCCCAAGATCCACCAACCAGTCAGCGGTCTTGATCACGTCCAGGTTGTGCTCGATCACCACTACGGTATTGCCGTGGTCGCGCAGTCGGTGCAACACATCGAGCAACTGTTGGATGTCAGCAAAGTGCAGACCCGTTGTAGGCTCATCCAGGATGTACAACGTCTTGCCGGTATCACGCTTGGACAGCTCGCGCGACAGTTTTACCCGTTGTGCCTCGCCCCCTGACAGCGTGGTTGCGGACTGTCCGAGCTTGATGTAGGACAAGCCCACATCCATCAGCGTTTGCAGCTTACGCGCCAGCGCAGGCACCGCATCGAAGAACTCTCGCGCTTCCTCGATCGTCATCTCCAGCACTTCGTGGATGCTCTTGCCCTTGTACTTGATCTCAAGGGTTTCGCGGTTGTAGCGCTTGCTCTTGCACACATCGCAAGGCACGTAGATGTCTGGCAGAAAGTGCATTTCTACCTTGATCAGACCATCACCCTGACACGCCTCGCAGCGTCCGCCCTTCACGTTGAAGGAGAAACGCCCCGGGCCGTACCCTCGAGAACGGGACTCCGGTACACCCGAAAACAGCTCGCGGATCGGTGTAAAGAGCCCGGTGTACGTCGCCGGGTTGGAGCGCGGCGTACGACCAATCGGGCTTTGGTCGATGTCGACTACTTTGTCCAGGTGTTCCAGCCCTTTGATGCTGTCGTGTGCCGCTGCCTCCAGCGTGGTCGCGCCATTCAGTGCCGTCGCGCTCAGCGGATAGAGCGTGTTGTTGATCAAGGTTGATTTACCCGATCCAGACACGCCCGTCACACAGGTCAGCAGGCCAATCGGTATCTCGAGGTCCACATTGCGCAAGTTGTTGCCGCGAGCGCCTTTGAGCGACAACGTCAGCTTCTTGTTGCGCGGTGTACGTTTAGCCGGTACAGCAATTTTTACTCGGCCGGACAGGTACTTGCCGGTTAGCGAGTCAGGGTGCGCCATCACTTCGGCGGGCGTACCCTCAGCAACAATATGACCACCATGCACCCCGGCCCCCGGGCCAATATCCACTACATAGTCCGCCAGACGAATTGCATCTTCGTCGTGCTCAACCACGATCACCGTGTTGCCGATGTCTCGCAGATGCTTAAGCGTTCCCAGCAAGCGATCATTGTCGCGCTGATGCAAGCCAATCGACGGTTCGTCGAGGATATACAGCACGCCCACCAGGCCAGCACCAATTTGACTGGCCAGGCGAATACGCTGAGCTTCACCGCCTGACAACGTATCGGCGCTGCGATCCAGCGACAGATAATCGAGCCCCACATTCACCAAAAACTGCAGGCGTTCGCGAATTTCCTTGAGGATCTTGTCCGCGATTTCACCACGACGGCCGGTCAGGCTCAGCGTGCTGAAATATTCAGTGGCATCGCCAATGGGCAAATTGGTCACGGCGGGCAATGTTTTCTCGCCTACCCACACATGGCGCGCCTCACGGCGCAAGCGTGTACCCCGGCAATCCAGGCACGACTGGGTGCTTAGAAACTTGGCCAGCTCTTCGCGAACAGTCGCCGACTCCGTTTCGCGATAACGGCGCTCCAGGTTCGGCACGATGCCTTCAAACGGATGCGCACGTTTCACAATATCGCCGCGATCATTCAGATAGCGGAAATCCACGTTCTGGGTGCCACTGCCGTACAGAATAACTTTCTGCTTATCGGCAGGCAGCTCATTGAACGGCACTTCGAGGCTGAAATCGTAATGCTTGGCCAGCGCTCCGAGCATCTGGAAGTAATAGACGTTACGCCGGTCCCAGCCGCGAATGGCACCTTCGGCCAGCGTCAGCTCGCCGTTCACCAGGCGTTTGATGTCAAAGAACTGCTTAACCCCCAGGCCGTCACACGTAGGGCATGCGCCAGCCGGGTTGTTAAAGGAAAATAACTTGGGCTCAAGCTCACTGATGGCGTGGCCACAGATCGGGCAGGCGAAGCGCGCGGAGAAGATCATCTCTTCGCCCGGTTCATCATCCATGGGGGCGACCAGAGCAATGCCGTCGGCCAGCTTCAGGGCAGTCTCGAACGACTCGGCCAAGCGCTGTTGCAGGTCGGCACGCACTTTAAAGCGGTCAACCACCACATCAATGGTGTGTTTCTTCTGTTTATCGAGCTTTGGCAGCTCATCCAGCTCGCAGAGCTTGCCATTCACTCGCGCCCGCACAAACCCTTGCGCGCGCAGCTCTTCAAACACCGACAGGTGCTCGCCCTTGCGCTCGCGAATAACAGGCGCCAGCAGCATCAGTTTGCTGCCCTCGGGCTGGGCCAGTACCAGGTCAACCATTTGGCTGACCGTCTGGGCTTCCAATGGAATATCGTGGTCCGGGCAGCGTGGAATACCCACGCGTGCATACAACAGGCGCAGGTAATCGTAAATTTCGGTGATGGTACCCACCGTGGAGCGCGGGTTATGCGACGTCGATTTCTGTTCGATGGAAATCGCCGGTGACAGACCTTCAATCGTATCGACGTCAGGTTTTTCCATCATCGACAGGAACTGTCGCGCATAGGCCGACAGCGACTCGACATAACGCCGCTGGCCTTCGGCATACAGCGTGTCAAAGGCCAGAGATGATTTGCCGGAGCCAGACAGTCCGGTGATGACGATCAGTTTGTCCCTTGGCAGGGTCAGGTCGATGTTCTTCAGGTTGTGGGTTCGTGCCCCACGTATCAGGATCTTGTCCACTGCGGCCTCGCTTGGCGGGCATAACGTAAACGACTGAGTATACGTATCTGTGTGAAAGCTGTGCAGGCTCTTAATGGCTCTATGTCATTAAGCAGGCTTTCATAACTTTTACGTGACAAAGCGTCGCGCCTTGCTCGTGTGTGTGCTGTTACTCGATGGGACTGGTAGAATCGCCGCCGGTTCACATGAGGTTTTTCCATGCACGATCCCCACAGCGAGCGCATGAGTGGTAGCGAGACCCGCGCAGCCAGCGGTCTGGCACTTGTGTTTGCGTTCCGTATGCTTGGCATGTTTATGGTGTTGCCGGTTTTGGCGACCTATGGGATGGACCTGGCAGGCGCGACACCTGCCTTGATTGGTTTAGCGATAGGCGCTTATGGCCTGACACAGGCGATTTTTCAAATTCCGTTCGGGATCATTTCTGACCGTATTGGCCGACGCCCGGTAATTTACCTCGGGTTGATCGTGTTTGCCTTGGGCAGCGTTTTGGCAGCCAACTCAGACTCGATCTGGGGCGTAATTGCTGGACGTATTCTGCAGGGGGCAGGCGCCATTTCTGCGGCCGTCATGGCCTTGCTTTCAGACCTTACTCGCGAACAGCACCGCACGAAGGCCATGGCCATGATCGGCATGACCATCGGGTTGTCATTTGCGGTCGCCATGGTTGTAGGGCCGCTGCTGACTCGCGCGTTCGGCTTGTCGGGGCTGTTCCTGGCCACCGGCGCGATGGCGCTGGTCGGTATCGTGATCATCATGTTTATGGTCCCGCGCTCGACCGGTACCTTGCAGCACCGCGAGTCTGGCGTAGCCAAGCAAGCCTTGATGCCTACGTTGCGTCATCCCGACCTATTGCGTCTGGATCTGGGCATCTTTGTGTTACACGCGATGTTGATGTCGAGCTTCATCGCCTTGCCGCTGGCGCTGGTCGAAAAAGCCGGCTTACCCAAAGAGCAGCACTGGTGGGTGTACCTGACAGCGCTGCTGATTTCCTTCTTCGCCATGATCCCGTTCATCATCTATGGCGAAAAGAAACGCAAAATGAAACGAGTTTTACTCGGCGCCGTCAGTACGTTGATGCTTACTGAGCTATTCTTTTGGCAGTTCGGCGATAGCCTGCGAGCGTTGGTGATTGGCACCATTGTGTTCTTCACCGCGTTTAACTTGCTGGAGGCGTCATTGCCTTCACTGATCAGCAAGGTGTCACCGGCGGGCGGTAAAGGAACGGCTATGGGGGTTTATTCCACCAGCCAATTCCTCGGTTCGGCACTGGGCGGCATACTCGGCGGCTGGTTATTTCAGCATGGCGGTCTGTCGGTTGTGTTCCTGGGATGCGCAGGTCTGGCTGCACTCTGGCTGGCCTTTGCTGTTACCATGCGCGAACCTCCGTACGTGACAAGCCTGCGCTTGCCGTTAACGCCCGAGGCGCTTCGCGAAGCAGGCCTGACCGAGCGTTTGAAGGCTGTTGCTGGAGTAACTGATGCAGTGGTCGTGGCTGAAGAGTCTGCGATTTATATCAAATTGGACACCGAACTATTGGATCGCGCGACACTCGAGCAGTTGGTTAACCCAGCGCCGACGTGCGAAGCCTAGGAGAACGTTATGGCCCGTGGGGTTAACAAAGTTATATTGGTCGGCACATGCGGCCAGGATCCCGAAGTTCGCTACTTGCCTAACGGTAATGCCGTGACCAACCTGAGTCTGGCGACCAGCGAACAGTGGACTGACAAGCAAACCGGTCAAAAAGTCGAGAAGACTGAATGGCACCGTGTATCGATGTTCGGCAAAGTTGCCGAGATCGCTGGCGAATACCTGCGCAAGGGTTCGCAGGTGTACATCGAAGGCAAGCTGCAAACCCGTGAGTGGGAAAAAGACGGTATCAAGCGTTACACCACAGAAATCGTGGTCGACATGCAAGGCACCATGCAACTGCTGGGTGGCCGTCCACAGGGCGATCAACAAAACCAGGGCGGCGGTAACAACTACCAGCAATCCGCTCCGCGTCAGCAGGCTCAACGCCCTGCGCCGCAACAACAGCAGCAGTCGCGTCCAGCGCCACAGCAGCAGGCTCCACAGCCAGCTCCGGATTTCGACAGCTTCGACGACGATATCCCGTTCTGAGAATTACCTGAGACATAGATGTAAAGATTCAGCTTGAAAGCCCCGGTTTAGGGGCTTTTTTTATGATTTTCTGTTGTAAAGTTTTTTGACCTAAATTGGTCAATTTCAAACTTATGCACTACCTTGAAAAATGTAAAGTTTTCATGGGGGGCGATCCTGATGAGCTCATTGGAGGTCAGACACATTCAGTTTCGCCAAGGTGAGCGGCACAAGCTGTTGGTGGATGCGCAGACCGGTATTCCCCTGTACTACCCCTCTCTTTTTATCACTACCCAGGTCCGTGCCGGCGGAGCGTCGGTTTCGACCGTACAGGCGTCGCTGACAGCACTCAAAGTGCTATATGCCTGGCAGACGGATCAAGGAATAAACCTTGAAGTGTTGTTCGCGTCAGGAAAAGTTCTTCGACTTGAGGAAATAACTTCTCTAGTTGGTTTCAGTGCGCGACTGTTAAGGGAGAAGCGCCCGCAGAAGGATTACAAGGTAGTCAGAATGAGGCTGAAAGCGGGGAGAGCGGTTGCATGTAACATTTCAAATGTTGCTGCCCAGACGCAATTTTCGCGGCTCAGCACAATTAGCAAGTACTTGGGCTTCTTGGCTGAGACCTTGCGTGTTGGGCGGCCCAGCCGTCTTACTGACACGCCTGTCAGTGAGATGGTTGAGCGGATCAACGCGTACAGGCCGAAAACCACCCAACCGACGGCAGTAGACCGGGATGAGAAGGGTTTGGACCTTAAGGTCGTAGATGACGTGTTGGAATACCTGCGCCCCGGCCACCCGCAAAATCCCTTTGCTGATCAAGCCGTTCAACAGCGTAATCATCTGATCGTGACATTACTCCGCTACCTAGGCATCAGGCGAGGTGAGCTGCTGAATTTGCGGGTGGAGGATGTGGACTTTAGTAAATCCACGATTAGCATTGTCCGACGGGCAGATAGCCCACTCGACAGCCGTCGACATCAGCCGCTGGTCAAGACCAAGCCACGGCGAATTCCGATCAATGACGCGCTGCAAAAAGTATTGAGCGACTATATTTTTCGTTGCCGAGGGTGTTGTCGCCGGGCGAAAAAGCATCCCTATTTACTGGTGACTCACAAAGCCGGTCCAACTCAGGGTAGTCCAATATCAAATAGCAGCTTTGGCAAGCTGATGGCCATCGTGCAAGGCATGACAAGCGAATTTTCAGCCGTTCATGCCCATGCGTTCAGGCATACATGGAACTATGATTTTTCGTGTATCACGGACGCGGCAGGCAATATTACTCCTGAGCAGGAGCAGAAGATGCGGGCTTATTTGATGGGCTGGTCTGAGACCTCTGATACTTCCGTTACGTACAACAAACGTCACACCAAGGAAAAAGCTACTCAGGCTGCGTTGGCGTTTCAACGGGCTCTGAAGCTTCGGAAGGAGTCAGCCGGTGATTAAAGCTAATCCGGATATGAATGCGCAGTCGGTCTCGCGGTCTCGCGACGGGTGGGAGTTTTCTAAATATGACCGGACTTGGCAGCTCAATAAAAATATCATAATAGAACTTGAGTGGATTGATGATTTAACGGAAGTGCTAAGAAGTTCGTTTCTTAACACCCTGTATTTTTATGCTCTCAATAGTTCATCGTCCCACGCTCAAAATATGATGCGTCGGGCGAAGCACTTTTTTTTATTTACCGGTGGTCGTTTGGATACAAACGCACTGTTGGAGTTTCGGGCCAAATTGAATCCGTCTACAGAGCATTATTTAGGTGCTCTTAGAGGATTTTTTGCCACTTGGTATAGGCAAGGTCATCCAGGGGTAAGCGAGGAGTTTTTCAAGACGCTACAGGGGTGGAGGTTGAAGGGGAATGAGAAAGGCCGCGCGGTATTACAGATGGACAGTCAGAAAGGGCCATTGACTGACATTGAAATGCAAGGCGTGCTTGATGGTGTTATCACCTGTTATTCAAAACGTCGTTTGAGGTTGGAGACCTTTACCTTGATCCTCATTTTGCTATACACGGGGCGGCGGGCGATCCAACTTGTTACCTTGAAGATCAAAGATGTACGGGAAAACAAGACAAACAAAATCACAGGCTATGAAATAAATTTTCCACGCGCCAAACAGCGATATGCTATGTGGCGATCGACATTTAAAGCTTGTGCCATCGACGAAGATCTTTGGCTAGTATTGCAATTGCAGGTGGCCGATACCGTCAAGAAACTGCAGTCTCTTGTTGATTTTCCTCTTTCGGACGCTGTTATTCAGGAACTTCCTCTTTTTCCTGATTTTTCCACTGTCTCTCATAGGACAACTGAGAGTGATTTATTGGGTCTATTGCAGTTCGACTATGTTCACGCGCCCGTCAACATCTGTAATACCGCTTTGGCCCGATTCTCGGAAACACATCAGGTATTTTCCGAGAGAACTGGTGAACCACTAAACCTGACGTCGCGCCGCTTTAGGTCAACGCTCGGGACGAACCTCGCCCGCCAAGGCTACGGCATTGCAATCGTGGCGGAGGTACTGGATCACTCTGATTTGCAGAGCGCGGGTTGTTACATAAAAAGTCTGTCGGATATTGTGGAGCGTATTGATAAAGCGGTTGCACAGCAGTTGGCGCCATTTGCTCAGGCCTTCCAGGGGATTCTGGTTAAATCGGAGCAAGACGCAATTCGGGGGAAAGACCCGTCCAGTCGAATTTCCAATGGTCAGGTCAACGTTGGAACCTGTGGCAGCTTTGGTTTTTGTGGGGCATTAGCGCCAGTCGCCTGTTACACGTGCACGCATTTCCAGCCGTGGGTGGACGGGCCACATGAGCAGGTTCTGAATGAGCTTCTTGCTAGCAGTGATCGCGTATGGGGGGTCACGCAGGACTTCAAAGTGGCTTCGGCCAATGATCGACTGATTCTTGCCGTCACTGAAGTGGTCAGGCGTTGTGAGGTTGCCAAGAAGGAAAGTGCACATGGCTAAAATATTCAAATTTTCCCCCAGCGAAAGCCTCGGGGCCAAAGCCAATGTGCAAGCTTTTATCATTCGCTGTCGTCAAGACCTAGACGTATTAGCGCCGGAGATTGATTGGGACAGTCATTATTGGAAGGGCGAGGTCGGCTTCACCAAAGCAGGGATCAATGCGAGAAAAATTGATCCTGATAACCTTCTTGATCAGGAGATTATTCCCTTTGCGAAGGCTTACGTGACTTATCGAAAAGCCCATCATCCATGCGCGCGGGCCACTTCCCGTAGCATTATGGCAATTCGCTGTGTCGAACCAGCCTTGTTGCGTGTTAAAGGATGTGCCGATATCTCTCTTGTGGATCCTGTCGTATTAGATCAAGCGGTGGCAGTGGCACGTGATTGTTATCCATTCTGTGGTAATCAGGCCAGCTCAGAATTGAATCGGCTCGTCAGTTTTCTGCTTGAGCATAAGATGGTGGACAGAGTTTTTCAGTGGAAGTGCTCTATTTCAGGTCCTAAAGGAAGAGGGAGAACAGACCAGGAAGGGAAAAAAGCAAGCCAAGATAAAATGCCGCCTGAGCATGTATTACATTATATGGCGGAGCTATTTGCAAATAACCCACAAAACTCAGCCGATAAATACGTAGTGTCTACTTTTGCGCTGTTAATGTGTGCGCCCTCACGAATTTCAGAAGTCCACGACTTACCTGTAGATTGTTTATGTGTCGAAGTTGATTCGAGTGGTTCACGAACGGTGGCTTTGCGCTTTGATTCAGGTAAAGGCTTTGGGCCCAACTTGAAATGGGTTCCCACAGTGTTTAATGATGTTGCGATAAAAGCTGTTGAGCGGCTTAAAGAATTAACTGATGAAGGACGGCGCATAGCAAAATGGTATGAAGACCATCCTGATGAATTTTACCGACATGCTGCATGTCCAGATGTAGGTGAAAATACTCACCTTACGCCCACGCAGGCTTGTGATGCGTTAGGAGTTGAGTATGGAGGGCTTACCGGTACTGCTAGGAAAATCCTTAAAAATATAAACAATCCAGTCAGGGAGTTTCTTGAGAAAAACAGCATAGGTGTTGATGAAATCACACTGTCAGTTCTCAATAAATATGCGCGATCGAGGCTGCCTAAAGATTTTCCGTGGAAAAATAGACGGCTTAAGTTGAAATGGTCGGAAAGTATGTTCTGCATGAGAAGTAATGAGCTACATCTTCAAAGAGGCGTGTCACCGGTTATTGTCTGGGGACCGGGTGCCAGTAGTATTAGCAGTGCGCTATCCATCACCAGCGGCACAAGGGATATGCAAACAGTATGGGATCGGAATGGGTACAAAAATCCAGATGGCAGTCGAGTAAGTTTGACGACCCATCAAGTACGCCATTTTTTGAACACCACAGCTCAACGCGGTGATTTGGGGCAATTTGATATAGCGCGATGGTCAGGTAGGGCCAATGTGTCTCAGAACAACACTTACAACCACATGACCGACGATGAGTATCAGAACAAAATCAGCAGTTTTCCGGCTCTCAAGGCATTGTCCGGTCCGTTAGAAAAAATCACCGCCAATGCGCCAGTGACACTGGCTGATCTAGGGGCCATCGGCGACGTCATGGCACATGTCACTGAGTTTGGTTTTTGCGTGCACGATTACTCGATGCTGCCCTGTCAAAAGCACAGAGATTGTTTGAATTGTGGCGAGCAGGTGTGTGTAAAAGGTGATGAGGAGAAATTGGCAAGGCTCAAGCTACAGCGAGACGCAATTTTCTTGCAGCTTTCTCAGGCTGAACAGGCATTGGAGGAGGGTTACTATGGTGCTGATAGGTGGACAGTTCATCAGCAAAAAACCTTGGAGCGAGCAGATCAGTTGATCTCACTGCTGCAATCAGATGACGTCGAGAATGGTGCGGTTGTACGCTTGAATAGTGATCAGGACTTTAGCCGGTTGAAGCGTGAGTTATCTGCGACGAGTTCTCAGCCGAAGATTACTGAACGTGCACGCTCAAAACCTGCCGCTCAATAGGGGGGAGTGATGGCAAAGCACCTTACTGAAGTCGATCTCGAAAAAATACTTCACAAAATGGATGGGTGGGAAGGGCGTCTCACGTGGGAGGCATTGTGTGATTCCTTGCTACCACTTATAGGTACGCGTCCAACACGTCAAACCCTGAGCAGTCATATTAAGCTTCAAGAAGCATTTCAGCATAAGAAAGGTAGAAGTGACCTCTCGAATGAAAAGGCCAAAATACCCCCCTCCCTCACTGTAGCCGCTCAGCGTATACAACGTCTCGAAGAGGAAAATGCTCGGCTTAGAAATGAAAATGAAGCCCTTCTGGAGCAATTTGTCATCTGGCAATACAACGCCTACTGCCACGGTCTTACTGAGCAGCAACTGACAGCGCCGCTCCCCAAGGCCAGGAGGGGATCGTCAGAGGGCTAGTCGTTGGTTCGCTGCTCTAGATAAAAGCCGTACAAGCAACGAACTGAATATGGTTTCAGTGCTCCCTCTAGGCTATTCATGAACGACTTCAGCCAATCACTGACTGTTTATGGACTAGCCAAACGGAGCATTCGACTTCGTCACTTGATACGCTATAGCGTATATTGCTGTTCGATTTCGCGGCAAAGCCAAAACCTAGCATTTCGCGATTTACATCGGTCATACATTACTGGAGTGGAAGTATGTTCTTGGCATATGACCCAGAAAAAGAAGCGATCCGTTCCTGGGGACATTTTGAATTCGAGCAACCTTGTTTCATCCTCACGATTTCTCCAATTGATGAACCAGAGTTAAGCCGGGCAGCGGTGCTGTCGAACCCTTATGACCTCAATCGGTACCTGGCAAACCTCGATGCGGTGGTGGTTCATAACATACAGCTGCTCAGCCCTGGCGAGCTTAATGGTACCGGAACATGGTGCTTGGACGAGTTACTAGAGCTTACCCACCTCTCCGACCCGAAAAGCACAGCAGAGGGCATGCGTTACAAAACGGCTGCCTGGACTGACTCCGACGTAGATCTAGTCTCCACTGCAGAGTGGGGCCACCGTGTGCTTTTTTCGAAGAGCCCCCAACCGATGAAGTTGTTCGGGGCTAGCGCATACTCACCGTTCAGTTCCCCTCAAGACACCCTTCACGAAATGCTGGCGAGGTCATCCTCTTCTCTTTAGGTGCTGACGCTAAGTAACCCCTTACCTGACAACAGCGTAATAGCTGTGCTGTTAACATCTTCAAGCCGTGCCAGATCGATGAGGTTCCTGCCAATGACAGCAAAACCCCTATGTGAAAGGGGAAATATACCTAACGAGGCTTAACTATCGCTATAGCGTATAGCCATTTTGGGCGTAGACCGGCCTTATCGTTCCTTTTGCGAGTAAGCAAATGGAGCTCAGAGAAGCGTTTGGCACGACCATCAGAAAAATCAGGCTATCAAGAGGTTTGGCACAGGACGCAATCGGCCCCAGCCAGGCTTATATCAGTGAAGTCGAGCGCGCAATCAAAAGCCCGACGCTCGATAAAATGCAAGATATAGCCGAAGCTTTGGACGTGCACCTAGTTACTGTCATGGTCGGGGCATTTGCAGAGTCCGGGCTGCCAGCAACAGAGCTGTTGGCCTTGGTCAAAAAACAACTGCGGGCCCAAGGGCTTTGGGATCAGGAGTCTGATACCGCTTCTAAGCAAAAAACTGCTATGCCCTGAATCGCCCATTACCCATCTCCCTATTGAAATACTATAAACGCCCCCTATATATGACATCATGGGGCCATCATGAGTGTTTTTCGTAGATTTCTGGTGAAAAAACCACAATATCTCTGATCTTTGATGGAGACAGGGCATGAATGCCGATAGCTACGAGAAAACGCTCAAGCTGTCAGTGGATACCCTTGAGCTTTACCTCAGTATCTCCTGCTTTAGCAATCGAGTTTGGCGCTCTTACCATACAACATCAAAATCTCTACGCGATATACGACCCGGACGGGACTGAAGAGAATCGATTTCACTGTGTTTTAAATTTGGGCCCCACTTCTGAGGAGAGCTGACAATGACTACGCAAGATGAACAGACAAGACGTCGCAGCTGGGAACGCTTGCTTCTGCGAGCGGCAAGCAGCATCTCCTTGACTGCAAGTCAGTACGAGACAATCGACGATAGGTACTCGCAACTGCAGAAGATCCTGTCAGCTTCAACGAATCCGTTGCTTGCGGGGGCCCATATTTTTCCGCAAGGCTCAATGCGCCTAAGAACCACAATCAATCCAGTCAAGAATGCCCCTAAAGATCTAGGAACGGTCGATGCGGACGCAATCGTCTGGCTTCCCAATGCGGGCAATGCGGATGCAATGACGGTTCTTGTTGCTATCGAAGAACGCTTCCGCGCAGGCAGCCGTGTTCAGTCCGATATAGTTCAGTTACGTCGCGGCATTCGAATTGAATACGCGGACGAAAACCCTGGATTTCACATTGATGTCACCCCAGCTCGGGCAGTTGCAGGTAATGCTGAGCGTGACGGTCAAGGGAAACTTGAAGTGCCTGATCGCGTTACCGGCTGGAAGGCAAGTAGCCCAATCCCCTATGCGGACTGGTTACACAGCACATCCGAGCAAAAAATCTCGCTTGAGCTTTATAAGAGCCTAATAGTCGCTAATGAAAGCCGGGACTTTATGATGGACTCGGCTACTCAGGAGTCTCTGCCCTCTTATCAGGATTACGACAAGCTCGATCCTTTGCGCGCCACCATCAAACTGCTTAAACGGCACCGTGACGAATGGGCGATTGAAACCAGAAGTGAAGATCACCGCCCTATTTCTGCTGTGATCACCACCCTTGCGACTCACGCCTACCTCAAAGTGGTTCAAGAGTCCAAGCTAAATCCAATAACACCTATTGATGCCATCATCAAAATCGTTGAAAAAATCCCCGAGGAGATCAAGGTATTCGGTGGTCACTATCAAGTACCGAACCCGAAGGATCATGGTGAGAATTTCGCTGAAAAATGGAATAGACCTGAAGAAGGGCAAAAATACCGCCTAGCTTTTTACAACTGGCATGCAAGCGCGACGGTTGCTTTCAAGATTGGTCTTCAAAGTCACGATAGTGCTGACGTCTTCGCGCAGCTCATGAAACAAAGCTTTGGGGTTAGCCAAGGCATGATCACCGACATTAACAACGAGATACCCGGAAACTGGACAATGGCTGGACGCAAAGCCGGTACGACCAGAAATATCTTGGCTGCAGCTGCGATTTTTGGCAGCTCAAGTCACGCCACCCCTCAGACTAATGTGAAACCAGTTGAACGCCTCGGTTGAGTCCACATCAAGCTCCTTTGTGGAGCGTGGAATCGCTGCGCTCCACGCTTTTATTGGAGACGAAGTCGCGACTTCCCTTCTTCGCCCGGCAAGTCGCAAGCAAGGTGAAGCGGCCAGCTTCTGGCTTCCTCTTCCCCCTGACTACACCGGTATTGAACGGCGCCTGCGAATCGCCTTCCCAAACCAATTTCCCCTAATCGCCCTTCAGGTCCATGTAGAACCATCCCCTTGGCTTAAGTGGCCGCATTCCATGAAGTCTACGCTGTGCCTACATGGATTCCGTGAAAAGCCAATCACAGGAACGCCGGAGACTGTGGTTCATGACTCCCTACTTCGCCTCGGGGTAATTCTTGACTTTGTCCGGGCGGGATCGGACCCCGCATTGCGTGATGCCGAATTCCGCAAAGAATTCACCACATATTGGAATATGCAGCTTGAAGCCTCCCCTCAAGATATCTTGCTGCTGAAGCGGCCACAGAGTGCATGTGAGCTGTTTGCTATTAGCGACCCGCGCCCTTCGCGACACAGTCGTACTGCATGGCTTGCACCAAGTGTGAATTCACTCAGGACTTACTTCAAACGTATCGTTGGGCGAAATGCAAAGATCCAATCCCCATTGGTGGCCGGCTTTTATGTGAAATTGCAGACTTACCCAGATGTGAAATTTCCGGCTCCCGAACACCTTCTTGACTGGTTGACGCCACACCTTAGTGGGAGCGATCGCAAGAAATTTCTTTCTTGGTTCTCCGGGAAGGGGTCATTGGCAAACCGTTTGGTTGTACTGGAATTACCAGGTTCCGAAAGAGCGCCGATGTATTGTTTGGATGTTCGCTCTTACAGCAAACAGCCTGATCAAGGACGCTGGTACGGATTCCGTTCCGCTCGCCGCTGGTCCGGAAAGAACCAGCCGTCCCACTCACCGGTATTGGTACGAGGTGCTGTCCTTAACATCCTTGATCGAAATGACATTCTTTCACGCGACCTCAGTGGCACCGCAGCGAATCTAGAAAAAGCCAAAGTGGTAATGGTCGGCGTGGGTTCGTTAGGAAGCACTGTTGCGTTACAACTGGCCAGATCGGGTGTTGGAGAAATCGTACTGATAGACCCGGATATTCTAGAATCAGCAAATTTGGGACGACACGTACTAGGCGTTGATGATCTAGCAAGGCCAAAATCAGATGCTCTTGCTGAGAGGATCACTCAAGACCTACCAACCGTTAAGATCGTCCCCTACATGGATTTTGCCGAGTTATTGTTAATTAAAAATCAGGCAATATTTCAAAATGCTGACTTGGTGATCGTCACGACAGCGGACTGGTCTTCAGAAGTTGCATTGTGGCGTAACAAGTCTGAAGGTGCGCAATGGGGCTTGCTTCAAGCCTGGAGCGAACCCCACTCCTTTGTGGGGCATTCGCTCCTTGCTCCCAAAGGGACACCTGATGGGCGATATTTGTTTGATGACTCCGGTAACTTCAAACTGAAGTACACCGAATGGCCAGACGGTGGAGGGGTCGTTCCACTCCCAGGCTGCGGTCAGACTTTCATTCCTGGGGGAGCCTCAGGCATGGCTAATGTGGCATCCATGGTGACCCAGGTTGCATTGAGGTCTCTAACCGGGCAGTTACAAAAACAGGCGTGGAGCACCACTATCTATAGGCCACAAGACGTAGCCAATTACGAAGGTAAGTACTTCGGGCCAGATTTAGCAGAAGGGGTTCAGCACGCAGTTATCGAGCGAGAATGGCCAGCCGTTGAGGATGGAGATCGATGACGGCTATAGCTTGGAGTTGGAAGTGGCCTGACGTCGACTACAGTCTTGCCGTTTCGCAGTCCGTTGCCGATGTACTAGATCAGTACCGGCAACGATCATGGAGAACAGAGCGAGGGGGGCAGTTATTCGTAGATCTAACCAACCCCTACGGTTTGATTATGAGTCTAGCGACACCGCCACATGAAAGTGATCGTGCGGGGTGGACATGGCTGGAACTAAATTCTGAACGCTGCCAGCACGAAGTTGAGTTTGCAAATGCACAAGGACTACGACTAGTCGGATACTGGCATACCCACCCCCAAACCGTCCCGGCAATATCCCCCACCGATATAGCGAGCTTCTCCAGATTTGCAGCGCGCTACGCGGAAGAGCTGCCCCATCCAATTGCTGTAATAGTAGGCCTTTCCCCCCAACCAAATGGTATCAAGGCATGGCTCTTTCGGGACGGGGCTTGCAGGGAGGCATCCTTAGACAGCTAAATCATCCTTGGTCCGCCCGGCGCCGCTGCATTAAGTCGAATAACTCTGCCTGAAAGCGCGCATCTTCTAACGCGTTATGCGTCGGGGAGGTCTGCGGCAGCAAGTTTGCAGTCATGTGCGAAGATTTGGTCTGCTTCCAATCTAGATTAAAAGCCCCCATATAGTATGCTTTGATATCTAGCGCCGCGAATCCGAAAGGGTTTTCTCCTAGGTATTTGTGAAAATAGTAATTCACAAACGACCAGTCAAAAGGAGCATTAAGTCCGACGAAAATTGGCTTTTTATCGGCTCCACTGACTTGCTTGATCCAAGCGGTTAGGGCCTGCATCGCGTCGAGTGGAGTGAGCCCAGTGTTAGCAAGCTCATCAAGATCAAATCCTGTTATGCCTACAGCTTCAGGGTCATGCTTGGGACTGTCAGGTTGGAGCTCCAAATAGATGGCTAGCTCTGGATGCCCAACCACACAAGCGCCTAGGGAGAGCATACTATATTCTCCAGGAATTGGCCCTGAAGCTTCAATGTCAACAGAGATGTATAACTCTTTGTTATTCATTTTGCTATCTCCTAGTGTGAAATTTTATAAGGTGAGCAGGTACGAATGTCAAAGCTAATTTTAGTGAATACGAGCATTCAATCATTAGCTTACTTGGAGCGTCAATCCAGGGTGATTTTTACTCAAATGTTCCTTGCTATATTAAGCGTGACAGTATCATTTTAAAGGCAGCTCAATAAAAACTATTGAGACCTCTCTCTTTCAGCGCATTAGTCCGGTGATGAGTGTTCGTGATGACGATTTTTACTCGATCCACCTAAGGCCAGTCGTAAACCTGCACCAACAATTTTTATACAGAAGGATGTATTGATGCTTAAGGAAGAATTACTCAGTTGGGGAAGAAAGCTTGTCGATTGGTTTGTTCGTCCCAAGAGTATTGGGGTCTGCCTAATCCGTTATGGGGCGGTCGTGATAGGTGTCGCGCTTGCTGGGGGGATTGTTGGGACTATTAAGTACGGCAGCCCTTCAATCCAACTGCAGGCTAACATTGACACCACCGGAGGTCCTGCAGCGTGGGTGAGCATCGCGGCCTTTGTCGTAGGTGTGATAATGGTCTCGGCAGGGGTTTACCTACACCTGCAAGACCGCAAGCAACTAGCCCGACAACGCGTCTTACTCCTAGAGCAGAAAGGGTTGTTCAAAATAGATAGCCCGCTAGATGCGGCGGTAAAAAATACTCTAGGAGGGGTCGTCGATACAATTCTTGTCGACATCCGAGAAGGCATTACAGAAGGTCGTATCACAAACCCGGATGTCGCCCTGCAAAAAGTAGTGGACGGTAGAGGTGACCTAGTCCGCCGTCTTGATGGCCAGAATCGAAACGATATTGAAATTGTTTACGGAGGGCTCATGCCTGTGCCGTTTACTTTTCTCACTGGCTACCTGCTTGATGACGAGGGAGGCGGGATCAAGGTCTTCGACTGGGACCGTTTAGGAGCTGGCCAATGGCGCATGATCCGAAGTGACATCGATGATGGACACAGATTGCGGACTGTAGCTGCCCTCTCCTGCAGTGCTGAGGACGTCGTTCTAGCGCTTTCGATATCCTATCCTGTTGACGAAGTAGGCATTGCAACCACCTTCCCAAGAATGCCTGTCATGCACATGAAAATGGACGAACTATCGTCAAACGCACATTGGTCATTGGAAAAGCAAAGCGCCTTAGCAGAGCAATTTCTACAGGCACTGAAGGGATTGTCGAGTCAGGGTGTAAAAACCATTCACTTGATCATAGCTGCTCCAAACAGTGTGGTTTTCAACCTAGGACGAATCTATGACAGAAGACTGCTGCCGTCAGCGGTTGTTTATCAATACGAGCGCTCAGACAGCCCCACCTATCCATGGGGCGTGGCTCTCCCACCTCACAGCCAAGGGCAGCCAGCTATTGTGAGAGCTCCCTACGATTTAGCGTGAATGGAAGCAATCATATTTCACTGTGAAACGTTTGTTTATTATCGTGGTACTTAGTTACATGAGCTGGAGACTGCCTACCAGATAGATCTCCGGAAAAAGCGGATGCCTCATCCAAGAATCAGAGGAGTATGCATGCACAAACTAATAGTCGCCCAGTGCTTACCTAGAATGAGTGTCGCCTCGCGTCAACGGCTATTCGACGTCTTTTGGGAGCTCAGCGTACAGATCCACAAGCAGACAGAAGCTGAGCGGTTGCAGCAAATCAAGGTCGGAATGCCCGGAGAACTGGTTATGGCCACGAGTGCGACCTTCAACCTGGTAGAGGATCACCTTGTGCTGCTATTCAATGCATCACTCCCCACGCTTAAACGGCGACAACATCAAAATAAATTGCTGGACTCAGTTGCCTCCGAGCGGCTCGATAGGATTGCCTTCATGTGTCAACAAGCTCTGCTAGTTTTTGAGAGTCGTGAGACTGTCGCAAGCTGGATGTCAGTCCCGAATGCCGCCTGTGGTCATAGCGCGCCGGTGCTGCTGTGCGTAACCGAGATCGGAGCCCAACAGGTACGTCGTGTGCTTCATGCGCTCGAGTGGGGCGGTGCAGTCTGATAGGCATCCTGAAAGCGGCTGAGCTGTTTCTAATATAGGGAAAGAGAGGCTTATGAATACCATTCCGCTTACAGATACCCTCGTCCATGCATTGGCTCAGTTGGTAGACGACTCTGGAAATAGTGGCATTTATCGGGAGCCATCCCATTCCGATATTGAGTTTCAAGTTAATGCCGTTGGTCTTTCTAAGCATGATCCAAAGCAGCAAGGACAAACTATTGGCAAGGCTAAGCGAGTTCGTGCTGTGCTCTACAGTGCAATGGAGCTACAGCCTGAGGCGGGTTCTCGTTTAGCCATGGGGCTGCTATCAAAAGTCAGGGCCTGCGGCGGTTTCCGCGAAACGTCCACGAATTATGTGGGGCGTGAGGCCGTGGATAACGCTAAGGGGGCCTTCAACGTAGAGGGCTTCAATCTAGCGGACGATGGAACGGTATCTCCCAAAGTCTTGGCTGCGCTTGTCGGATCGGAATTGACTGACGCTCTGTTGGGCTATGCTCTTCGTGCTCAGAAGGGAGCAGAGGATGCGGCCCTAATAGTGGGTACCGGAAAAGACTTATTAGAAGCCACCGCTGCCCACGTACTTATGAGCCTTGAGGGGCGTTATCCAGAAAAGGCGAACTTTCAGGGGCTTTTGGGTATGGCCTTCATTGCCCTTGAGTTGGCTGTGCCCGAAATTCCCGAGCAGTCTGGTGAGCCAGCGATCAAATCGATGGAGCGTGGCCTTTTCACCGCCGCACTTGGCGTGAACCGCGTACGTAACAAACAGGGGGCCGGTCATGGGAGACCTTGGGTGCCCACTCTGACTTCAGAGGAGGCTAAAGCGGCTATTGAGATTATGGGAACCATCTCGGCGTACTTGCTCGGGAAGCTATCTAAGCGCGAGCGTCGACAGCTCTAGAAAACTATCTGACTCAGCTACTGGCGCATGGTATTTGCATGCGCTATGCGTTCGACAACCTCGAAATGCCATTCGTGTTGGGGACGCTCTCCGGTAACGGTGGATCATCTCTATGCAAGCCAAATGCAGCCTAAGTCAGCGCTCTGGATTGTACTGCGTTCTGGCGTGTGATTGGATTCAACGATTCGAGAGTCGTGGTCAGTGGCAATGACCATTTCGATAGACGACTAAAGGCTATCGCTATCGACAAGCTGCGGCCCATCGATATTTCCGCGAAGCGGGCAGACAGATTTAATCTGCTGCACAGAAATCGTCCACAGAGTGGTTCCAATAGAATCCGTCTTTTTTCTGAGCACTGGGTTCTAGACTTAGGACTTATCCACGGCTAATAGACAGGATGCTGGCAAATCGATAGTGTCGACTGCTCTGAGTACCCTCAAATCGAGAAATGGATATGGACGTCTTAGGCATAAAACTTGAGAATTGCTACGGTATACAGCAACTTGACGCATCGCTTAACTTCCTGGGCAGTCCGAAATTAAAAGGCCGTCCGGAGGTTCCGCCTGGTTCCGCGTTCTCCATCTACGCTCCGAATGGTTTCATGAAAACCTCGCTGGCGCGAACGTTTCTGGATTTTCAGGAAGGGCGAGACAGCCAAGATTTGATATTCCCTGCACGTCCTACCAGTAGATCTATTACATCTGATTTGGCCACACCAATTGCTTCAGAATCCATCTTGGTAATCAAACCTTACGTTGAGCGCTACGCAGGTGGCGGGACTTCAACTCTTCTAGTAAACCCAAAGCTGAGGAACGAATATGAAGAGGCTGTTCGGAACATTGAAACGACTCAAGAAGATCTGCTGAAGGCGTTAAAGGAAATCTCAGGCTGGCCAGGGAAAACAACCCCCGCATCTGAGATCAAAGAGGTGTTTCAATTCAAGAGTCCGTACGATTTTTTTGCAGAGCTAGCTAATAGTTTGGATGGTGATACTCGTTTTTCTGATTTGTCATACGTCGAGATATTTAATGATAAAACGATTGCGGCCTTTAAAGCTGGTACGTTGCACGACCAACTACAAGAATATATGTCAAAGTATCAAGAATTAGTAGATAAGTCTCCACTGCTAAGTAGTAAGTTTAATCATGCTGGTGCAGTTGATGTATCTAAAAACTTACAAAACAATGGTTTCTTTGATGCCAATCATACGCTGAATATTTCAAATGGCGCTGAAAAGCTTGAAATAAGCTCAGCGAGGGATTTGGAGGCCCTAGTTGTTGCAGAGAAGGAGCGCATTCTAGGTGATAAAGAACTATCCAAAAAGTTCGAAGCCGTTGACAGACAGCTTCAAAAAAATGCAGAGCTTAAGAAGTTTCGTGAATACCTAACTGGGCATCCGGAAATTCTGGCTGAGCTTGCTGATTTTAACGGGTTCAGAAAGAAGCTTTGGAATTCCTATTTTAATGTCGCCCAAATAGCGCTCAGTTCGTTTGCAACGGCCTATGCTTCTGCCAAGGACGTGATAGCAGAGACGGCCAAGCAGGCACTAGAGGAGAAGACAAAGTGGGCCGCAGTGGTTACCCAATTCAACGAGCGTTTTTATGTGCCATTCAAACTGGTGGTTCAAAACCAACAGGATGTCATTCTGAAAGGCGAAACCCCTAAGATTGTGTTTGAATTCCAGGATGGGCAAGGCACGTGCGGGGTGGAGGAAGATAAGCTCCTTCAGGTTCTCAGTCAGGGTGAAAAGCGTGCTCTATATATACTGAATGTTTTGTTTGAGATTCAAGCGAGGCTAGAGTCAACGCAGCAGACTTTACTAATAATTGATGATATAGCCGACTCGTTTGATTATAAAAATAAATATGCGATTATTGAGTACTTTAACGATATTTCGAAGATACCGTTTTTCAGGCTTGTATTCCTAACACATAATTTTGATTTTCATCGCACCATCAGCAGTAGGCTACAGATTGCTAGGTCTCGGAGACTGTTCGCCAAAAAAAATCAAGGTACATTAAGTTTTGTAGAAGAAAAATATCAAAAAAATCCTTTTCTGATTTGGAAGAGCGGGTTGGCAAAAAAATCATCTTTTCTTGTTGCTTGCATACCTTTTGTGCGAAACCTAGCTGAATATTGTCACGGTGTTACCAGTCCACACTATCTCAAGCTTACTTCATTGTTGCATATTAAATCCGATAGTCGGACTCTTACTGTCGGAGACCTTGAAGCATTATTTAAGGCGACATTGCTGGATCAAGCCACCCTAACGCTTCCCAATCCGGAAAAATCTGTCATGCAGCTAATTTATGATGAGGCCGAAGAGCTGGCAGCGAAGGCGGATGATGATGTCGAGCTTGAATCAAAGGTGATTTTATCAATTGGGATCCGGCTTAGAGCTGAAGAGCTTATGATTGCTAAGATTAACGATGCTGCGTTTGTTGAATCTATCAGTAGTAATCAGACCTTTGAGTTATATAGCAGATTTTCTTTGGACTTTCCGAATGCGAGAGACCACATTGTAGTACTGTCACAGGTCAATCTCATGACCCCGGAAAATATCCATTTGAACTCATTTATGTATGAGCCAATTTTGGATATGTCCGCGCTTCACCTTTGTGATTTATATAGGAAGGTAAAAGCTCTGGCTTGAACATTTCATCATCCAAGAGTCGAGACTGGAAGGATCGCCCCGTGGTTAGCAGTCCTGCGCATATTGAGATCTCGCATTGCGCTTAAGGCAAAATTAAGTAAGCGCCCGGTGAACACACCTAGTTCAAAGCGCGTATCAGGGCTTGGAGCCATCATCCATGGGGTAGGTACTACCAGAAACGCCGGCAGTATTGCCCACGGCACAAATGATGGCGACTTTCCGCCCGAAGCAGATGTAGCGCAGCTCATCAATCACCTCGCCGGATCTAGTTCCGTGTTTGTACTAAAGCAAACGAAAAAACTTGAAAGCAAGAGAGTAGCGTCAGTGTTGGACTACGCCATCTGATATCAAGGAAACATCACATGATCAACCTGTAACGTCTCACAAATTTGTTTGAGCTTCTGTCCTTGTATAGCTCCCCACTGCGGCTCGATGCTGATGCCGTAAGCGATCTTGCCGCTGACATGGTTAATCAGCCCTTGAAGTGAGTTGAACCCTTTGCGCGTAGCATGGGTCTCGGCGCTTATCTTCGGATGTGAGAGGTAGTAGAGGTGGTCACTGACATACTTCTTGTAGACTTTTGTGAGTCTAGGTACAGGACCATCTACCAATAAGCCCAATACTACTTTTCTTGTTCCAGGGGTGACAACTTTGGTTTTAGCACGGTTCAGCCAGTACCCCTCGCCACGCAATATCTGGTTGACGGACTGAATATGACTAGAGGCCAGCGCTCGATCGAAAGGTTGCCTTGAAGAGAAAATCAGGTCGTCTGCGTACCGGGTGTAGATGAGTTCATTTCTTGAAGCAAATTCGTAGAGCTGTTCGTCGAGAGATCGCATGACAAGGTTGGCAATCTTCGGTGAGGTTGCAGCACCTTGAGGTAGATGGCCAATCCTGGAGTCTTTATATGGCAAGGTCGGCAAGAGCTCTCCATGCCAGAACTGGGTGTCTGGATTACCGCTGACGCGAGTGCGAGTACAGAGTCTCGACAACTCAAAAGCTACAAGAGGCTGATACCCAATTGATCTGAAAAGCTTGAAGACCTTTGGCTCCAGGATGGACTCGAAGAAATTAGTGAGGTCGAGCTTGATCAGCCAGGTTGCCTGGCAGTGGACGCTGGCCGCTTCTAAAACGCCGTTGCGCTCATCATATGCATAGCTCGTATGGTGAGGCGCGAGGTTCGATAGGATGTACTTGTTGATCCATCGCTGAGCTTTGAGCAGCTCAGGACTTGGGGCACAGATGTATCGGAAGCGATCTGGACTGTGGCCCACGTTGGGCTTCTGCAGCCTGAACACGGTGTAAGCTTCCGTTTGGTACGTTCTGCCAATGGTTCTGTGCAGAAAGGGGTAAGGAACACTTGTCAAGTTGGCCAAGTGTTTCAGGGAGAAGACAGGGGGGCAGCCATGATTCATTTGACTGGCGATCTTCACCGCGTTCTGCAGAACGTCCTCAGGAATGCCTGCGGCACGTCCTGCTTTTAAATAGGGCTGAGGGCTCCAGCGTTTCATCTACCTTTAGATTCCGCCCTGGCGGATGAGAGCCTTGAAATAGCCAGACATCGATAGCGTCATTTTAAGGCTCCCAACCTCCTGTCAGCGTGAGATCATTCCAACGGAAAGCAAAGTTTGCTCCCTATAAGTCCCGCACAGCGTGCGGGGTACTAGATTCCGCTATTGCGGAGCCCTCAGTTGCTCCGGATGATACGGAGTGAAGGGGTCGGGAGCTACAAAAAATTTTGCTCCCTGGCGTCGTAGCATTCTTATCTCTTTGCGCCCGGTGAGCGTTAGGGCACCCTCTACTGTAATCCAGTCTCGCTTAACAGCTCGATCTTTCGCCAGCAGCAACGTATCCAGCGATAGTGGGAGAAGCCGCCGTAGATCCGCTGCTCGTCTTTTTTTCTGAGAGAATGCGAGGAGAGTGATCACGGCTAACTTGAGCGTATTGCTTGCACGCCGAAAGCTCGGTGCGCCTTGTATTTCGGGCAGTCGCAGTGCTTCGAGTGCTTTGGTAATGACGGGAGCCATGTCAATCTCGGAAGTGCGCCAGTAGTATTCAGTTACTCGTTTTGGGAACAGAGGTGCCCAGCGTTTGGCACCCCGATTCTTCTCAGACACGAAGATCGCGGGCATATTGTTCGGTGCACCATGCTCGAAAGCTAGGAGTGCAGCTGCGCCTTGATATCCCAGCGGGTTATCACTATGAGCGCCGTACACCTTACACAGGGTAATAATGTCATCCTTGTCTGCATCGAAGCTGTTGAAGATGGTGGGGCAGTCAGTGACCACATGCACTTGAGGCGCAAATCTATGGTTGCGAACGTTGTTAATGCCTTGCTCCGTCCCGCTGTAAGCTAAGACCCAGAACTTGACGAACTTGCCTGAACACCAACTTCTGATGGAGGCCACCCCCCACATGGCATCCAAGATTTTTCGTGCCCGATCGCCGCTACCGATGAAGTCCGTAAGCACTACGAAATTTCTGATTTTCGAGTTTCTGACGTTGTCAGCGGTGGGTTGCAGGAGAAAGCGTGCATCGTTGTGGCGGCATAGAGTGTTTGCTATCCACGCGGTCAGCGCTTCACTGCCAATATCCTGAGTTTTGTACTTGATTGACTTGACCGCTTGGATGGCGGCTCCGTGTGCCCTGACGTGCTTTTTCTTTGATCGTGCACTGAAGGTTTTTTTTTGCTTGTACAGTGGGGGGGGGAGCTTGGCTCTGGTGGGCTGGAGTTCACGCTCGATGAACAGGGCTGAAGGTTGTTTTGATGGAAGGACCTTACGAGTGAGTTTGACCATGCTGCCCTTGAATTCATTCAGCGGGCAGTAATTCACCGAGTTGAGCAGCTTTTCGGCGAGCGCGCGGTCATTCGGTACTTGGTCGAATTGTGAGAGCCAGAGCTTGGCTTTTTCCTTCTGATTAACCTGCTGCATAGTCTGTATCCCTTTAACTTACGCCTCACATCTGAAGAAAGCCTATGTGCCGCCCAGAGCACTCCTTCGTATCGGTAGAGCATACCGATGTTTCTCTACTCAAGGCAGGCTTGGCCTTCAAACGTAAGCGTCTGCGGAAGTCACCTTGCATGACTCAGGCCAGCACCCACTGATGCGGCAGCAGTTGATCAATCTCACTGGCACGCTGTGTTGGCAGCCGTGTCAGCACATCTTTGAGATAGGCATATGGATCATGCCCATTCATGCGCGCCGACTGGATTAAACTCATGATTGCCGCTGCTCTTTTGCCGCTGCGCAGTGAGCCGGCGAACAACCAGCTGGAACGGCGAGTACCCACGGCCGTATCCATTCACTAGAAGGATTGATTGCCGGGTTACAGACAATGTCTTGTTAAGCGGCTCCGTCCTTTGGTTGTGCCTGATTAGAGGCGGCAGGACGAGAAACAGATGTCGGGCTGAGGCCGTCCTCTGAGGTCATTTCGCGGGCTGCAAAATTTAAAAGTGTCGCGTTTTAGGTAGGTAAAATGGTTAAAAATTGACAAAAAAATTTACGTTTCAGTATTACATGATCAGTAACTGATTGAGACGATGGTATTTTTCTTAAGGCTGAGGGCGTGAAGAATTCAAAAGGTATTTGGAACGGTACTAGGTCTTACCTTCGGGTTACCTCCTCAGAACCAAAAAGGCCCGCCGCTGATTCAGCGCCAGGCCTTTTTTTTGGGCCCGGTTTTGCGAGGCAGCAGAAGGTTTTCGAGCGAAGTTGTCGGGCTCGTGTGTCTGTTGACTAAGCTGTATCCAGCCAGAGTGCTGTTGGGCTGTTCATCGAACACGGGTGTTCGTGATCAAGCCACTGCTTACAGATGTCCAGGAGGACCCACGATTTTGTCCATTTTTAAAACTGTCACCTTGTTCGTCGCCTTGCTGCTTGCCGGTATGGGCACCCTTCAGGCCGCGCCGACGCTAGCCTCTGTCATGAAAGCCGAAGAAGCCGGCGGCAAGCCACCGGTGCTGGTCGATGGCGGTTTGCTGGGGGCTTTAGGGTCCAGCATGGACGCAATGCATGACCAGTTGGGCATGAGTCTGCATCTATTGGACATCTGGCGCTTGCGGACTGAGCGAGCGGCAGATGAAGCGGGGGAGTTGGCCGGGCAAGTGGTTACACAACCTGCCAGAAGCGGCATGGGTGATCTGTTGATACTAACGATCATCTGGTTTGGTTGTTTTATTGGACTCATGCTGGTCGGCAAATGGCTGGCGCGGTACCTGAGCAATAGTCGTCTGGTTCGAACCCGACCTCGGGTGTGCATGCTCATTGGCTATGGCGTTCCGTATGTGTTGCCAGCGGTACTGGCCTTGGCGCTGACACTGTTCGGCAGCCGCTATCTGCAAGATTCTATTGGGCGCTCCCTGGCTCTGTGCCTGGCTTATGCCAGCAGCGGCGGGGTGTTTTGCGCGGCCGTGGTGTTATCTCTGAGCGTCATGTTTGATGTAGGACACAAGCGGCGAGCGGTGCAGATTATTCGCCAGTATTCCCTGCGCCCGCTGTTCGCGATTGGCTTTTTTGCAGCCTTGAGCGATGCGACGAACAACCCGCAGATTGCGCAAGATTTTGGCCGCAATATCGCCAGCTGTTTTTCGGTACTGTCAGGGCTGGCGGCGTGTTTCATCTTCGCCTATCTCTCTATCAAGTTACGCCGCCCGGTGGCGCACCTGATTCGAAATCGCGCGCTGGCCCAGCGCCTGGGGCAACCGGCTTTGCAGGAGTCGTTGCGAATTTTTTCGGTACTTTGGTATTGGCCCATCCTTCTCATGCTACTGGTCTCGGCGCTTAACCTGCTGGGTGTTGGCGAGGGCAGTGAACAAGCGCTGCGCAGCGCGTTGCTGACCTCCGGGTTGCTGATTGGCACGGTGTTTTTAAGCACGGTTCTGCATCACTCATTCCGTACTCGCCTGCGCTCCACGGGCGCCTATAAAGAGCGCTTTCTGACGGTGATTTACGCCTTGTTGCGTATTGCACTGGCCGTGACCTTTATCGAATTGCTGGCGCAAATCTGGGGCTTCTCGCTGCTGGCGTTTGCGTCCGATAGCCACACCGGCCAAGTCATCAGTGATTCACTTGGACACATCCTGCTGATTTTGCTGGTCACGTGGCTGGCCTGGGTGGTGCTCGATACGGCTATCCAGCAAGCGCTGGAGCCTACAGTCACGCGGCGCGGTCTACATCAGCCGAGCACGCGGACCAAAACCATCCTGCCGCTGCTGCGCAATGCCATAAAAGTCATTCTGGTCGTGGTGTGCACCATCACCACCATGGCCAATCTGGGCGTGAACGTCGCGCCTTTCCTGGCGGGGGCCGGGGTCATCGGTCTGGCGATCGGCTTTGGTTCTCAGCAATTGGTGCAAGACGTCATTACGGGCTTGTTCATCATTATTGAAGACACCATTTCAGTCGGTGACTGGGTCGTGGTCGACTCCAACCATGCTGGCACCGTCGAGGGGCTGACCATTCGGACCCTGCGGTTGCGTGACTCGCGTGGCTATGTGCATTCGGTGCCCTTTGGCCAGATCAAGGCGGTGATCAATCATTCCCGACAATTTGCCTATGCCTTCTTCTCTATTCAGTTCACCTACGACAGCGATATTGATAAAGCCACGGACTTGATGCGCGAGGCGGGTCGGCAGATCAGCGACGACGCTTTGCTCAACCTCAGTCTGCAGGGTTCACTGACGATTTTTGGGGTCGACAGCATGAATCTGGATGGGGTGACGATGACCGCGCAGTTCAGGACCATGTCCGGTGCGCAGAGCTCTATTACACGGGCGTTTAACGATCGGCTCAAAAAGCTTGTGGATAAGTCGGCGGATGTACATTTTGCGCAACATTATCCGCAGGGCTTCCTGGTGCCGGTGCGTGGACCAGAGGAAACTGCGCAAGCCGCCCCAGAATCTCAGCACTCCACGCTACTGCTGCCTGACGTGCCACCGCCGTCACGGTGATGGCTGATGACCGACTGTGCAGTTTGTCAGTGACGACGGGACTAGAAACCCGCAAAATGCGAGAGTCTTGATCATGACCAACAGCTTCCTCGGTTGGTTTTCTGGTATATATCACCGTTCTGAATAGACTGAGCCTGCACACTCTATGCGAATGCGCCTTATGTTATTAGGCGGCGGAAATGCTCTCGGGCAGGCGCTGATTCGTCTGGGTGCCGAGGAAGACATTAATTTCCTCGCCCCGCGTCCGCCGCAAGACGGCTGGGATGCTGCGAGCCTGACGCAACTGCTGGATGACACCCGTCCAGATGCCGTTATCAACCTTGCCTACTACTTCGACTGGTTTCAGGCGCAGAGCGTGAGCGAGACTCGCCTTGCTGCCCAAGAGCGCGCTGTCGAGCGTCTCGCTGAGTTGTGCCAGCACCACGGCATGACCTTGTTGCAGCCCTCCAGCTATCGAGTCTTCGATGGATCGCGAGCAACGGCATACAGCGAAAAGGACGAACCTGTCCCGCTTGGCCTGCGCGGTCAGGCGTTATGGCGTATTGAGCAAAGTGTGCGGGCGATCTGCCCGCAACATGTTCTGCTGCGTTTCGGCTGGTTGCTTGATGACAGCCCCGAAGGCAGTTTGGGCCGTTTTTTGGCTAAGGCCGAAAAGCCGGGCGAGTTGCTGATGGCCGACGATCGACGTGGCAACCCGACCCCGGTCGATGATGCAGCACGGGTCATTATTTCAGTGCTCAAGCAACTCGATTGCGCGGCGCCCCTGTGGGGCACGTACCACTACGCCGGGCATGAAGCCACCACGCCGCTGGCGTTGGGCCAGGCCATTCTCGATGAGGCGCGACACTTGCGCCCGCAGCTCATCCAAGCCCCTACGCCTCAGGCACACGCAGCATGCCCCGATGCGGCTGAAGAACCTCAGCATGCGGTGTTGGCCTGTAAGAAAATACTTCACACCTTCGGGATCAAGCCGCGCGCCTGGCGTGCGGCGCTCCCGGCTTTACTGGACAGGTTTTATCGTCATGGTTGATGCACCCGTTTTAATCACCGGCGGCGCCGGTTTTATTGGCTCCAACCTGGTGGAAGGCTTACTGGCCAAAGGGTATGCCGTGCGAATCCTCGACAACCTGTCGACGGGCAAGCGCAGCAACCTGCCGCTTGATAACCCCAAGGTCGAACTGATCGTCGGCAACGTCGCTGACGCTGCCTTGGTCAAAAGCGTCATGGTAGGCTGCGGCGCAGTCGTTCACCTGGCGGCAGTGGCGTCGGTCCAGGCCTCGGTTGATGACCCGGTGAGCACCCATCAAAGCAACTTCGTCGGCACGCTCAATGTGTGCGAGGCCATGCGTGAAGCTGGCGTCAAGCGTGTGGTGTTCGCTTCCAGCGCAGCGGTATATGGCAACAACGGTGAAGGTCAGTCAATTGTTGAAGACACGCCCAAAGCACCGCTGACGCCCTACGCTTCAGACAAGTTGGCCAGCGAGTACTACCTGGACTTCTATCGCCGCCAGCATGGCCTTGAACCGGTCATTTTCCGATTTTTCAACATCTACGGACCGAAACAAGACCCGTCCTCGCCGTACTCGGGCGTGATCAGCATATTCAGCGAGCGCGCAGAGAAGGGCCTGCCGATCACTATCTTTGGTGATGGCGAGCAAACCCGTGACTTCATGTACGTGGGCGATCTGGTGACCATTCTGGTTCAGGCCATTGAAGCGCCACAGGTTCAAGAGGGCGCCATCAACGTAGGCCTGAACAAAACCACTACCCTCAAGCAAATGCTTGAAGCCTTGAACGCGGTTGTTGGCGAACTGCCACCGATTAGCTATGGCCCGGCCCGTGCTGGCGATATCCGCCATTCCCGAGCGGACAACACTCGTCTGTTGCAACGTTTCACCTTGGGTGAAACCACGCCCATGAGCGTCGGGCTTGCCCGCTTGCTAGGGCGTTAACAACCCGAGCAAAAAAAGGCGCCTCAAAAGGCGCCTTTTTTGTTTCTTGCAGCTTGAAGCTTACAACTGGCAGCTAAGCGCGCAGTGCTTAAAACTTATAACCCAGGCCGACCATGTAAACGAACGGATCCACGTCAACGTTGACTTTGGCGCGGGTGCCATCACCCACGGCGGAGTTGTTCACGTAGGCATGGGTATCAATGTCGATATAACGCGCTTGGGCGTTGATCATGATGTTGTCAGTCAGCATGTAGTCCGCGCCGATCTGCCAGGCCATGCCCCACGAGTTGGAAGCCCGAAAGTTATCAAAGCCTTGCGCAGTTGCACGGCTGCCAACGTGTTCGTCGTAGATCCAGGTGTAGTTAATACCGGCACCGACGTAAGGCTGGAACACCGACTTGGGGTCCAGCGGGTAGTAAACAACGCTCAGGGTTGGCGGCAAGTGCTTGAGGGTACCCAGTTTGCCGTTGGCTTGAGGCAGACCGGTGTTTTTGAGTTTCACGTCATGCTCAAACGGCGTAGCGGCCAACAGTTCGATACCCACGTGATCGGTGATCATGTAGGCAAAGTTGAGACCCAGTTGCGTGTCGCTGCTCATGGTCGCCTTGCCACCCAGATCAGTGCCCGACAACGACCCGCGATCCACCTTGACGCTGGAGCTGTCGGCTTTCGGGTTCACTGTAATGGCGCCGGCACGGAGGATGATGTCACCCTCGGTGTGTGCTTGGGCGAGCGGGGCTACAACGGCGAGCGCAAGGGCGGCAGCGCTGAGCAGAGACTTGTGCATGGGAGCTCCATTGGGATATTTGAAATTTATATAACCAATGGTAATGAGCAGCCGGACCCACTCAGTTGACCCAGCTCAATGAAAATGTGAAGTTCGGTAAAATTGTGAAAAATTCGTGAACTAATCGTATGGCACGTCGAAGGGTCAATCCGGCAATTCGTACATCACGATCTTTTGCGCATCCATCTGATAGCCCGCGTCTGCCATCTCAGTCGTGCTGGGCTTGACCTGCAATTCGCCGACGATCCAGTACGGCTGGTACAACTCGTCGAGTTGTACCCCGACTTTACTGGTGACGTGCACGATCTGATTCGACGGTGGAGGCGGCACATGGATGCACGCGCCAAAGTACGGTACCAGCAGAAAATCCGTGGTACGCCCATCTTCACTGACTTCCAGCGGCACGATGTACCCCGGCAAACGAATCAGTTGGCCGTTTAGCTGCGGGACGACAGGCGCATTGGGCAAATCCTGTTTGACCGCCGGAGCGGTTTCCATATCGCCCATTTGTGACAAGTCATGCAGCGGCACCATGTCCGGGACTTCAGGCGGTGCGCCAGCCGGAATCATCTGCGACCACGTCAACTCTTTCGGCTCGGCCGCCCACAGCGGCGTGCTCACCAGCAGTAACAGCGCCAACAGCACGCGGGACATCGCAGCTCCTTTCATCAACCTAAGCTCATACACGAATGGACAGACCATCGGCCAGCGATTGTCGGTAGGCACGCCATGCCGGCACGCAGCCCATCAGCAGGGCGGCCGCCAGAATACCGCCAAGCAGCGTCCATTCATATTCACTTGGCCAGGCCAGCGGCAAATAGATCCCGTAGTTCGATTGCACATAGCCTTGAGCCAGCGCGATGCACATGTACAGCAACCCGACGCCTGCCACCACGCCGGCCAAGGCTAACGCCAAGGCCTCAAACACCAGCAAGGTCGCAATATGCCAAGGCCGTGCCCCGACCGAACGCAGAATCGCCATCTCGCGGCGCCGCTCATTGAGACTGGTCAAAATAGCCGTCAGCATGCCGATCAGGCCGGTCAGCACCACAAACAGCGACACCACAAACAGCGCTTTTTCGGCAGTGCTCATCAAACTCCAGAGTTCTTGCAGGGCAACGCCGGGCAAAATCGCCATCATCGGTTCGCCACGGAACTCATTAATCTCGCGTTGTAGGGCAAAGGTTGAGATTTTGCTGTTCAGGCCCAGCATAAAGGCGGTGATCGCCTGCGGTGTGAGGTCCATGTTGCGGGCCTGATTGGCGCTGATGCGTGCCGCGCCCTGGGCGGGCACACCGTTGTGCCAGTCGACGTGAATCGCTTCCATGCCGCCGAGGCTGATATGCAGCGTGCGATCGACCGGCGTACCGGTGCGCTTGAGGATGCCGACCACGGTGAAGGGCTTGTCGTCATGTTTCACCAGACTGATCGCCGCTACGCCATGGGCCAGCACCAACTTGTCGCCCAGTTTGTAATGCAGTGCTTGCGCCACTTCGGCGCCGAGCACCACCTCGAAAGGGTCAGTCTGGAACGCGCGGCCGGTGGCCAATTCAAGATTTTGCCGATGACCATATTGATAGTGTTCGAAGTACGCCTCGCTGGTGCCCATCACCCGGTAGCCGCGGTGTGAGTCCCCCAGTGACATCGGGATTGCCCATTTCACTTTCGGGTTGTTGGCGAAATGCTCAAAGCTGTCCCAACGAATATTGTTCGTGGCATTGCCGATGCGAAACACCGAATACAGCAGCAAATTGACTGAGCCCGAGCGTGCGCCGACGATCAGGTCGGTGCCGCTGATGGTGCTGGCAAAGCTGGCGCGGGCTTCAGTGCGCACCCGTTCGACCGCCAGCAGCAGGCACACCGACAGGGCGATGGCGAACGCGGTGAGTATCGCGGTGAAGCGCCGGTTGGCCAGACTGGCCAGCGCTAGACGAAACAAATACATCTCAGACCTCTGCCGGGGTGGCGGCGCGATTAAGTTCAGACAACGACAGATTGCGGTCGAAGAGCGGGGCCAGGCTTTGGTCGTGACTCACAAACAGCAAGCTGGCGCCGGCCTCGCGACACTCGGCAAACAGCAACTGAATAAAGGCTTCGCGTGCATCGGCGTCGAGGGCAGAGGTCGGCTCGTCGGCGATCACCAACTCGGGTTGACCGATCAGTGCGCGTGCGGCGGCGACCCGTTGCTGCTGGCCGATCGACAGGGAGTCGGCTCGTCGCTCCAGCAGCGCACGGTCTTTAAGGCCCAAATGCGCGAGCAGGGTTTGCGCGGCTTTATCGACACTGCCGTGGCGCTGTGCTGCGCGGCTGGCGCGCAGTTTGGAAAAGTGACAAGGCAGCTCAACGTTCTCGCGCACGGATAAAAACGGCAGCAAATTGAACTGTTGGAAAATATAGCCTGTATGGTCGACCCGAAAACGGTCACGCGCCCCTGAGCCCAGTTCACTCAATTCCTGGTCCAACAAACGAATGGTTCCTTTGTTGGCTTTTTGCACACCGCCCAGCAAACCCAGCAACGTGGTTTTGCCGCTGCCGCTGGGGCCTTTCAGAAACAGGGTTTCGCCGGGTTCAAGGCGAAATGCAGGAATATCCAGCAGTACCGGCTGGCCGGGCCAACTGAAACTCAGGTCGCTGAGTTCGATGAGTGCTTGAGTCATGGAGAAGAGCTATCGCCTGCGTTGAAAAAGTGGGGAAGCTCAGAACTTCAGGCTCGATGCTTTTGGCGTCAATTCCAAGCCTTGTTGGCCGCTGGAGCCGATCAGTTGTACCTTGATTTTCCGGGTGCCTGGGAAGGTCTTGAAGAACTGCGCCAGATCCAGGGTTTTCAAGGCTTCGGGCTTGGCGCAGGTGAACGCGTAGTGGGCTTCAATATCGCTGTGATGGTGTTCTGCATTTGCCCCGGCTGCTTCTTCAGGGGCAGCATCGAACAATGGACTTTCCAGGTCTTGTGCTTCCACGACGCACTCGGCTGCCTTGGGCAAGTTGAACAGCTCCAGCGGGTTTTCCAGTTGCGCGCGGGCAGATGCGACTTTGGCCTTGTCAGCATCGGTGGTTGCGATATGTTCAAAACCCACCAGGTTGATCGAGGGGCCGTCGAGGTCCAACTCAAGAGTCGGGCCATCGAGCGCCACATTCAGCGTCCCTGCACCATGCTCATGGGCGCCAAGGCTGGCGTGTTCATGGTCGTGCTCGTCGGCGGCGTGAGCCATGGCCAGCGGCAACAGAGCAAACGGCAAAGCAAGAAGCAAACGACGCATAGCACGACTCCAGCAAAAGAGATAAAGACTTGTTATGTAATCTTATAACAAGGGTCGCTAGAGTTTGCCCGTGTGCTTGGCGTTCCGCAAGCTGCATGGGAGCATGCGTTCATGAAACTTAAGGAGCAGGGCGATGGTGCGTATTCGCGGAACGATTGGCGATTGGCCGGTGGATTTGACCGTAGAGCTGGATGAAAGTGACTGGGCGAAACTGGGTGCGCAATTACCCCTCAGTGACGCGCCGAACAGCCCTGCGCCGATCAAGCCTGAGAATCCAGACGATGCCGTCTGGCAAACGACCCAAGACTTGCTGCGCAAAGCCGGGCAGATTAGCGGGCCTGAACTGTTGGCACAGTTAGAAGCATTGACCGGCAGCACTGGCGCGGGCAAACGTCTGCTGGTGCGCTTGCGTCATTGCAGCCAGGTCAAGGTGCAGAGCGGCGCGGACTCACCGCTCTACAGCTGGATCGAGTAATACCGCCACCCCTTGGTAGAAGCGAGCTTGCTCGCGATCTTTTGAACGTCTAAAAATCGCGAGGCAAGCGCTGGCATAAACCCTTAATACAGCGCCGCAAACAACTTGCGACGGTAAGTCGTCACCAGCGGGTGGTCATTGCCCAGCAGGTCGAATACTTGCAGCAACGTCTTGTGGGGAATGCCTTCGTTGTAGCTGCGGTTGCGCATAAACAGCTTGAGCAGCCCATCCAGGGCGCCTTCGTACTGCTGGCGTGCCAATTGTTGAATTGCCAATTGATACGCCGCTTCATCATCCTGCGGGTTTTGCGCCACGCGGGTTTTCAAGTCGGCCACATCCGGCAAATCCGCCGCCTGGCGCAGGAAGGTCAATTGCGCCTTGGCACCCGCCAGTTCGGCTTTGTGCTCGTCGCTTTTAACGGCGTCCAATACCGCTTGGGCTTCGTCCAGTTCGTTACGCTCGGCCAGGCAGCGGCCATACAGAATCAGCGCCTTGGCGTTGGTATTGTCTTCAGTCAGGATGCTTTTGAGCAGCGCTTCGGCATCGGCAAAACGGCTTTCGGCAAACAACGCCTGAGCGTGTACCAATGGATCTGCCACTGCTGGCGCTGGCATTTCAACGTGCGGTTCAAGCATGGCGCGAATCGCTGATTCAGGCTGTGCTTCCTGAAAACCATCGACCACTTTGCCGTCTTTGAACAACACCACGGTCGGCAACGTGCGAATGCCAATACGGCCAACCACATCTTGTTCGACGTCACAGTTGACCTTGGCCAGCAGCAGCTCGCCCTGATAGTCCGCGGCAATCTGTTCCAGAATGGGCAGCATCACCTTGCACGGCGCACACCAGTCGGCCCAAAAGTCCACCAGCACCGGTTGCTCGAAAGAGGCCTCAACGACCAGCCTGTCGAAGTCAGCGGAAGTCACGTCGAAGCTATAAGAAGGCGTAGTTTGAGTCATCGTGCGTCTCGAAACAGGTAAATGAGGGCAACTATAAAGGCTGTGCAGGCCGGCTGAAAGCTGCGTGAGTACGTTGCGCGTGATACAGGCTCACGTTGCGAAATTCGTGGGGCTCGGCCAGGTCCGGCAAGGTCAGCGCCTTGAGGCTATCCAACTGCCGGTACAGGGGATGTTTGAAGTCCCGCACCCGAGAATCAGCTACCAGAGTCTGCTGGCCACGGGTTAAAAACTGATCCAACAGCGGCAAGTTTTCACGGTCGTACAGCACGTCTGCCACCAGGATCAAGTCGAAGCGGTCGGCTTGGGCAAAGAAATCGCTGGAGTAACTGAGTTGCACATCATTGAGTTCGGCATTGGCTCGGCAGGCAGCCAGGGCCAAGGGATCAAGGTCGCAGGCCACCACCTCCAGCGCGCCGGCTTTGGCCGCAGCAATGGCGGCGATGCCCGAGCCTGCGCCAAAGTCCAGCACCCGTTTGCCTTGTACCCAGCCCGGCTGCTCAGCCAGATAACGCGCGAGTGCCAACCCGCTGGCCCAACAAAATGCCCAGTACGGTGGCTCATAAAGAATGCGCCGGGTTTCGTCCGGGGTGAACGCCCGGTCCATGTTGTGCGCATCAATCAGCCACAGCTTGAGTGAGGTCTCAGGCAAGTTCGTGATCACCAGCCGCGCATCACCGAGTAACGCCGCCAAAGACTGTTGCAGGTCGAGCGGTGTGTTCATGGTGCGCTGACAAAGGCCAGGGTGCCCAGAGTCTGCGTGGTCGGCTGGCCGATGATTCGCGAGGGCAGGTGCAGAATCAATTGTCCGGACTGGCTGGCACGACCGCGTAATTCAACCCGCGCCCCAGCCGGGAAGGCCTCAGGGTTAAAGCGCAACTTAAAGGGCAAGGGCTGGTTATTGCCAATGATCTTGCTGCTGGCCATCAGCCCTTGCGGACGCCCACGTTCATCGACGATCAGCATTGCCAACTCAACCTCAGCCCCCGCTGGAGCGCCAGTCAAAACACCGCTCAGCTCGCGCTGATAGGCCGGTAGCGGCCCCTGGTCGACCGGGGCGTCTGTTTCTGGCTGGGTCAGGACTTGGGGTTGTGGCGTTTTAGGCGGCCCACTGCTGCAGGCGACCAGCACGCTGGCAAAACACAGCAAAACAAACGTTCGTAGTGACATGGAAAGCTCCAGCGGCAGGTCAGTCGACGTATCAAATTGTATAAAAAGGTAGTAGGCGGACTGTATACCGTAAAGCCTATGGCTTGTCTTGCCAGTGGGATGCGCTACCATGGCGCTCCCCATTTTTGTTGGCTGCCACCATGCACTGTCCCTTCTGCGGTGCCAACGACACTAAAGTCATCGACTCGCGACTGGTTGCCGAGGGCGATCAGGTGCGCCGCCGGCGTGAATGCCTGGCCTGTGGTGAGCGTTTCACCACCTTTGAAACGGCTGAGTTGGTGTTACCGCGCCTTATCAAGCAAGACGGCAGTCGTCAGCCTTTCGATGAAGAAAAGCTGCGTGCCGGCATGCAACGTGCGCTGGAAAAACGTCCGGTGAGTGTCGAGCGTCTCGAAGCGGCGCTGGCCCATATCAAAAGCAAGCTGCGCGCCACCGGCGAACGCGAAGTCAAATCGCTGGTCGTGGGTGAACTGGTCATGGGCGAGCTGCAAAAGCTCGACGAAGTGGCCTATATCCGTTTTGCCTCTGTCTATCGGCGCTTCCAGGACCTCAACGAGTTCCGTGAAGAGATCGACCGACTCGCCCGTGAGCCCTCCAAAGAATGACTGTGTCCACTGAACAACTCATCCTAGATGCCCATTACATGGCGCGCGCCATTGAACTGGCGCGCAATGGGCTGTACACCACTCACCCCAACCCGCGTGTTGGCTGCGTCATCGTGCGCGACGGGCAGATTGTCGGTGAAGGCTGGCACGTGCGAACAGGCGAACCCCACGCAGAGGTGCATGCCTTGCGCGCAGCAGGCGAATTAGCGCGTGGTGCGACTGCCTACGTCACGCTAGAGCCCTGCAGCCACCACGGCCACACACCGCCGTGTGCCGATGGCTTGCTCCATGCAGGCATCGCTCGCGTGGTGGCGGCCATGCAAGACCCTAACCCGGAAGTCGCGGGGCGCGGTCTCAAGCGCCTTGCTGATGCCGGTGTCGACGTTCGCAGCGGCGTACTCGAGCAAGAAGCTCGCGCGCTGAACCCCGGTTTTCTCAAACGCATGGAACACGGCCTGCCGTTTGTGCGGGTCAAACTGGCGATGAGCCTGGATGGCCGCACCGCGATGGCCAACGGCGAAAGCCAGTGGATCACCGGCCCTGCCGCGCGCTCTGCGGTTCAGCGCTTGCGCGCCGAGGCCAGCGTAGTGCTGACCGGCGCTGACACCGTGCTGGCCGATGGCGCCCGGCTCACCGTGCGTGGGCCTGAGCTGGGCTTGAGTCCTGACATGACGGCGCTGGCGCTCAGCCGCCCGCCGTTGCGAGTGCTGATCGATGGGCGTTTGCGTGTGCCGTTGGATGCGCCGTTTTTCAAGGCTGGCCCAGCGCTGGTTGCGACCTGCGTGCCGCCGGCCGAGCAATACCGTACAGGCCCGGAATGCCTGGTGATTCACGGCGCCAATGGCCAGGTCGATATTCGCAAGCTGTTGGTGGCGCTGGCCGCCCGGGGCGTCAACGAGGTACTGGTTGAAGCTGGGCCGCGTCTGGCCGGGGCCTTTGCCGAACAAGGGCTGGTCGATGAATACCAGATTTTTATCGCTGCCAAGTTCTTGGGCTCGACTGCTCGGCCATTGCTTGAACTGCCGCTGACCCATATGAGCGAAGCGCCATTGCTCAAAATTACTGACATGCGCGCCGTGGGGGATGACTGGCGAGTCACTGCCATACCTGTGCCTTGCGCGAGCGTATAATTCTCAGCCTTCGTTTTACGCAGATTTTGTTTTCAAGGGGAACGTCCATGTTTACCGGCATTATCGAATCCATCGGCAGTATCCGTGCACTGACCCCCAAGGGTGGCGATGTGCGGGTTTACGTAGACACCGGCAAGCTCGACCTGAGCGATGTCAAACTCGGCGACAGCATCGCGATCAATGGCGTGTGCCTGACCGCGGTCGAACTGCCTGGTAATGGTTTTATGGCTGACGTCAGCCGCGAGACCCTCGATTGCACCGCGTTCAACGACTTGAAAAGCGGCAGCCGGGTCAACCTGGAGAAGGCCCTGACCCCGACCACACGTCTGGGCGGTCACCTGGTCAGCGGTCACGTTGACGGTGTGGGCGAAGTGATTTCCCGCGAGGAAAACGCCCGCGCCATCGAATTCCGTATCCGTGCCCCCAAAGAGCTGGCCAAGTACATTGCCCATAAAGGCTCGATCACCGTCGACGGCACCAGCCTGACGGTCAACTCGGTCAATGGCGCCGAGTTCTCGTTGACCATCATTCCGCACACCCTGAGCGAAACCATCATGGACGACTACCGTCCGGGCCGCCGGGTAAACCTTGAAGTTGACTTGCTGGCGCGCTACCTCGAACGCCTGCTGCTGGGCGACAAGGCCGCCGAGCCGACCTCGGGTGGCATCAGCGAAAGTTTTCTGGCCGCCAACGGCTACCTAAAATCCTGAATTAAGGGGGTGCCGCGTGGCGCTCAACAGCATCGAAGAACTGGTTGAAGACATCCGCCAAGGCAAGATGGTCATCCTCATGGATGACGAGGACCGCGAAAACGAAGGCGACCTGATCATGGCCGCCGAGTGCTGCAAGGCCGAGCACATCAACTTCATGGCGCGCTTTGCCCGTGGCTTGATCTGCATGCCGATGAGCCGTGAGCGCTGCGAATTGCTCAAGCTGCCGTTGATGGCGCCGCGCAATGGTTCGGGTTTTGGCACCAAATTCACGGTCTCGATTGAGGCCGCCACCGGTGTGACCACCGGCATATCGGCGGCTGATCGTGCCCGCACGGTGCAAGCCGCTGCTGCAAAAGACGCCAAGGCTGAAGACATCGTCAGCCCCGGCCACATCTTCCCGCTGATGGCACAAGCCGGTGGCACCCTGGCCCGTGCAGGCCATACCGAAGCGGCGTGCGACCTGGCGCGCATGGCCGGTTTCGAGCCAAGCGGCGTGATCTGCGAAGTGATGAACGATGACGGCACCATGGCACGTCGTCCTGAGCTGGAAACCTTTGCGGCCGAACACGGCATCAAAATCGGCACCATCGCTGACCTGATTCACTATCGGATGATCCACGAACGTACCGTTCAGCGGATTGCCGAGCAGCCACTGGACAGCGAACTGGGCCAATTCAACTTGGTGACCTATCGTGACTCAGTCGAAGGCGACGTGCACATGGCACTGACCCTGGGCAAAGTCTGCGCCGATGAACCGACACTGGTCCGTGTGCACAACATGGACCCGCTGCGCGACCTGCTGATGGTCAGACAGCCCGGCCGCTGGAGCTTGCGCGCTGCCATGAGCGCCGTGGCAGAGGCGGGCAGTGGCGTAGTGTTGTTGTTGGGGCACCCGCTGGACGGTGATGTATTACTGGCGCAGATTCGCGAAACTGCCGATGCCACGCCGGTCAAAAAACAGACCACTTACAGCATCGTCGGTGCCGGCTCGCAGATCTTGCGTGACCTCGGTGTGCGCAAAATGCGCCTCATGAGTTCACCAATGAAGTTCAATGCCATATCCGGTTTCGATCTGGAAGTTGTAGAATACGTGCCCTCCGAATAATGACCGGACATTTCCAGTCCCTAATTCGTGGCCCAATACCCTTAAAGAACGCACGTGAGTGCGTTCTGGCTCTTTAATACGAGACATACCGAATGACCCTGAAGACCATCGAAGGTACCTTCATCGCCCCCAAAGGTCGCTACGCACTCGTCGTTGGCCGTTTCAACAGCTTCGTCGTCGAAAGCCTGGTGAGTGGTGCTGTTGATGCCCTGGTTCGCCACGGTGTGAGCGAAAGCGACATCACCATCATCCGTGCGCCGGGTGCGTTCGAAATTCCGCTGGTTGCGCAAAAAGTTGCTCAGCGCAACGAATTCGCCGCCATCATCGCCCTGGGCGCTGTGATTCGTGGCGGTACTCCGCACTTCGAATACGTCGCTGGCGAGTGCACCAAAGGTTTGGCCCAGGTGTCCATGCAGTTCGGCGTGCCGGTTGCATTCGGTGTTCTGACCGTTGACTCGATCGAACAAGCCATCGAGCGTTCCGGCACCAAAGCTGGCAACAAAGGCGCTGAAGCTGCCCTGTCTGCCCTGGAAATGGTCAGCCTGTTGGCACAGTTGGAGGCCAAGTGATTTCCGACGAAAGCGATCGTTTCAACCCGCGCGATCCTAAACCTGCGGATGCGGGCAAGCCCTCCAAGAGCGCCAAACGTCGCGAAGCGCGTCAACTCGCGACTCAAGCGCTGTATCAGTGGCACATGGCCAAGCACTCGCTGAACGAGATCGAAGCTCAGTTTCGCGTGGATAACGACTTCACTGACGTTGATGCAGCTTACTTCCGTGAAATCCTGCACGGCGTACCTGCACACCGTGGCGAAATCGACGCGGCCCTGGCCCCGTGCCTGGACATCACCATCGAAGAACTGGACCCGGTTGAACTGGCGGTTCTGCGCCTGTCCACCTGGGAGCTGATCAAGCGTGTCGACGTGCCTTACCGCGTTGTGATCAACGAAGGCATCGAGCTGGCAAAAGTTTATGGCTCCACTGACGGCCACAAGTTCGTCAACGGTGTTCTGGACAAACTGGCGCCACGCCTGCGTGAAGCTGAAGTCAAGGCTTTCAAGCGCTAACCCGCGCTGTTGGCCATGGGCGAGTTTGAGCTGATCCGCAACTTCTTCGCTGCCGCGCCTTGCGCGCAAGGCGGCGAGGGCGTTGCCCTGGGCATCGGCGATGACTGCGCCCTGCTGGATGTTCCCTACGGGGAACAGCTGGCGATCTCCACCGACACCCTGGTAGCCGGGGTGCACTTCGCAGATCCTTGCGACCCTTTCTTGCTTGGTCAGCGTTCGCTGGCAGTGGCGGCCAGCGATTTGGCGGCCATGGGCGCAACCCCCCTCGCGTTTACCCTTGCCCTCACGTTGCCGACGGTTGAAGCCGCCTGGCTGGATGCGTTTGTGCGCGGCTTGAACCTCATGGCTCAGGCGTGCAACCTGCGCCTGATCGGTGGCGACACCACGCGCGGGCCGTTGTGCATCACCTTGACGGTTTTTGGGCGGGTGCCCAAAGGCCTGGCCTTGAGCCGCAGCGGTGCGCGCCCCGGCGACTTGCTGTGTGTTGGCGGGGAGCTGGGCAATGGCGCCGGCGCATTGCCGCTGGTCTTGGGTCAGCGCAGCGCCACGCCGGCCATCGCCGAGCCATTGCTGGCGCATTACTGGTCGCCACAACCGCAATTTGCGCTGGGCCAGGCCTTGCGCAGCAGAGCCACCTCGGCACTGGACATCTCGGATGGCCTGCTGGCGGACTGTGGGCATATTGCACTGGCCTCACAGGTGGGCTTGCAGATCGAACACGATCGCGTACCCACCTCGTTGGCCCTGCAAGAGTTCTTGGGCGACGCGGGTGCGCAACAAGCGGCGTTGAGTGGCGGCGACGATTACGTGCTGGCCTTCACCTTGCCAGCCGTTGAGTTGCCAACCTTGCTAGCCGATGGCTGGCCGATCCACGTGATAGGCCGCGTGACTGAAGGGCAGGGCGTTAGCCTGATCGACGAGCACGGCCAAGACATCACCCCGGCCATTCGCGGTTATCAGCACTTTCACGGCTGACGCCCTCTGCAGCGACTACGGAGGGGTGTGTTGCTGCGAAAAGCCATCAAACTTTTTGATCTTTATCTCCGATAATTCAGCCTAAGCGTCTCCAGGAACCTCCTGTTACAATGCCGCCTCTGCGAATATCCAGTCCTCACACTGATCAGGAGCACACGGTGCCCGTCGTTTTCGTTGCCGCTTGCAAGTTACCCACCCCCTTTGCCGAATTCACCATGCATGGCTTCCTTGAGCAGGCCACGGGTCGTGAACACGTTGTGCTCAGTTTGGGCGACGTGGCCGATGGCGCTCCCGTATTAGGGCGAGTGCATTCCGAATGCCTGACCGGCGATGCCTTGTTCAGCCAGCGCTGTGACTGCGGCTCGCAACTCGAAGCCGCCTTGCAGGCCATCGCCCGTGAAGGCCGTGGCGTGCTGCTTTACCTGCGCCAGGAAGGACGCGGTATCGGTTTGCTGAACAAAGTCCGCGCTTACGAGCTGCAAGATGGTGGCGCCGACACCGTTGAGGCCAACGAGCGTCTGGGCTTCGCGGCCGATCAGCGTGATTACGCGATCTGCCTGCCGATGCTTGAGCATCTGGGTGTGAAGTCGCTGCGTCTGATGACCAACAACCCGCGCAAGGTCAAAGCCTTGACCGACATGGGCATCAACGTCGCCGAGCGCGTGCCGCTGCACACAGGGCACAACCCGCACAACAAACTGTACCTGGCGACCAAGGCCAACAAACTCGGGCACATGATGGGCAATCAGCACCAAAGCGAGGCTGATCCGGCGTGACCCGGGGTCAAGTCCGCCGTCGTCTGAGCTTTAGTTGGTGGCAACAGTTGTTCCTCACGCTGCTGCCCTTGTTGTTGGTCATCCTTGTCTTTGGCAGGTCTGAACCGTTGCTGCCGACACTGGCCATGCCGTTGTTTATCGCCGGCGTGGCCTCGATGTTTGTCACCCTGCGTTTTTTCGGGCCGTACAAACACGGCCTGATTGCCCTGCAAAAAGCCCTCGATACCCCGCAAGAACCTGCCGCCTGGGCTGAACTGGCGCGTGTGCGACGCACGGCTTTGCGGGTGGCAGGCTTGCCGGCCTGGATCGCTGCGCTGGCGGTATTCGTCGGGCTCGAAGGTGTGCCGTTGTTTCTACTGACCCTCTCTACGCTTGTGCTGTTTTACCTGTACCGCGTCCCGCGTCAGGTGGGCTGATGCGCGCCTGGCTGGCGGTATTGCTGCTGGCCGTGGGCTTGCCCTGCCTGGCCGCCCCACGCGTTATCAGCCTGGCTCCGTCATTGTCTGAAATAGTGGTCGAGCTGGGGGCCACCGATCTATTGGTCGGGCGTCTCGACGCAGGCGAGACTTCCCCTGAGCTCGCCGGTGTCGCCTCTGTAGGCCGTTATGGCCAGATCGAGATGGAGCGTTTGCTCAGCCTGCAACCCGACTTGATCTTGCTCTGGCCAGGCAGCGTTGGCGTTGCGCAGCGCGAACAGTTGCGCCGCCTCAACATCCCGACCTACAGCGCAGAACCGAAAAGCCTCGATCAACTGGTTGACCAGGTTCAAGCGTTGGCGGATGCCTTGGGGCGCCCGCAACGTGGTCATGCGTTGGCCGAGCAACTGCGTCAACGTCTGGCGCAACTGCGTGAGCAGTACCGGCGCGATAAACCGCTGCGGGTGTTTTATCAGGTCTGGGATCAGCCGCTGTACACCATTGGCGGCGGGCAAATCATCAGTGATGCCCTGGCGGTGTGCGGGGCGAGCAATGTGTTTACTGATTTAAAACTGCCTGCCCCACAAGTGAGCATAGAGTCCGTTTTGCAGCGTAATCCTGAGGTGATTATTGCCGGAACCCAGGGCCAGTTGGACGCCTGGAAAGCCTGGCCGCAGATCGATGCGGTCAAGCATGGACGCTTGCTGCTACTGACCGACAAAGGTCTGGAGCGCCCGAGCGGGCAGATGCTCGAAGCGACAGGCAAGCTGTGCGAGCAACTTAAAAATACCGAAACCCCGTAGGCGCGCTCGCTCCTGCACCGGTTGTGTTTGATTTAGAACGTTGGGGTCCAAGTCACAGCCAGCTGCACGCTGCGCCGTTCTTCTCGATAGCCGTAATAGGTGCCGTCATAGCTGTACAGCGCACGGGTGAAGGTCTTGTCCAGCAGGTTGTCGACTTTCACATCGAGCCGGACTTCTGAGCTGGCTTTCCAGTTGCCGCGCACCCCCAGCAATCCATAACCGCCAATCGGCTGCTTGTTGTCTTCGTCATTAAAGCTGCCGCTCACTGCTTGCCATGTGGCACCGACACCGAACTGGTCCCATTGGCGGTCCAGATCCAGGCTCAACGTTCGGCGTGCCCGGCGGCTCAAGGTATGGCCTGTATCACGGTCTCGCGGGTCGATCATCGCAACGCCCAGGCTGCTCTGCCAGCCGAACCATTCTTGGCGCAAAGCACTTTCAAACCCTGTAATCCGCGCCGCGCCGATGTTCTGCGGGATAAAGTCAGCGTCGGCCACCATCGCGTCGCGAATGTCGGTGCGATAAAGCGAAGTTTCCAGGCGGCTGGTGTCGCTCAACTGGCTGCGCCATTGCATTTCATAGGTCTTGGAAGACTCAGGTTTAAGGTTCGGGTTGCTGTAGTTCGGGTAGTACAAATCGTTAAACGTTGGCGCCCGAAATCCCTCGCTGTAAGACAGCAGCACATCGTTGTCCCTGTTCAAGGGCAGCGTCAGGCTGGCACTCCAGGTTTTGTGGTTGCCGAACTGTTGGTTCTGATCGTAGCGCAGGCCGATCTCGGTCGAAAAATGGTCGCCATGAAAACGGTGTTGAATAAACGCGGCACGATTCCAGCGGCTGTCTTCGTCGAAAACGGTGCTGCTGCGAACTCTGTCTTCGTAGGCATCGGCCCCTAGAATCAGGTTGTTCTGCTCATTGAGCGTCAGGCTGTTTTGCCAGTTCAACGAATCGCGATAGGTGTTGAAGCTATAAATCTCATCACTGAGCTTGTCGCGGGTCTTTTCGCGGTTTTCGCTATGGCCCAACTCCAGGCGTGAATTCCAGCGTTCCGTCAGTTGCGCATCGATAAAGCTGCCGACACTGCTGATGTCGAAGTCGCTGTACGGCTGCTGACCACTGACGGTCATGGTGGCTGGGTCCCAGCGTCCAAACGAATTGTCGAACTCGGTTTTACCGGTGTTCTTAATGGCGCTCAGGCCGACTTCAAGGTCGTCGTTAAGGGCGTGACTGAGGTTCAGGCTCAAGGACTTGTTACGGTACGCGTCATGGTCGTTGTCGCTGGGGAAAGATTCGTGGGTGCGATTAATGCCCGCCGTGTCTTCCAGGCTGGCGCTCAGGTTGTAGCGGGTTTGTTCATCGCCACCCGACACGCCGAGGCTATTTTCTGTACTGCCATAACTGCCCACCGCGCTGTGCAAACGCAGCTGCGGCGGCTGATCGGCGCCGCGGCGGGTGAAAATTTGAATCACGCCGCCAATCGCATCGCTGCCGTAGATCACCGAACGAGAGCCGCGCAGTACTTCCACGCGCTCGATCTGATCGATGTTCAGGTATTGCAGGTTGCTGTCGGCCGACGTGGCATTGGCCATGCGCTGGCCGTCTACCAGCACCAGGCTTTGTGCCGATTTGGTCCCGCGAACATAAATACCTGGCAAAGAACCGCGCCCGCCCGTGCGGGCCACCTGCACGCCCGGCACCCGGCTTAGCAGGTCGGTGAGGCTGGTGGGTTGCAGGCGGTCAATGTCGTCGCGGGTGAACACCGTACTGGCGCTGCTGCTGTCAGAGCGCACTTCAACCTGGCGGCTGCCGGAGATTAATGTTTGCGGGAGTTTGAGCGCATCTTCGCGCTCAAAGGTATCGGCCAGCAGCGAGCTGGACGGGATAAAACCGACGAGCAAAGCAATGTGCAGATGTTTCATGGGGTCTCAATCTAAAACCTGTACCGCTGCCGCAGGCTGCGATGGGTTGCGCAGCGACCCTGTTGTTGAAGGTGCTGCGGCCCTTATCGCAGCCTGCGGTAGCGGCTACACGTCAGCAGGCCGGGTTACAACCCAAGCAATTGCATGCGCTGGCGCACCGACGCTTCAATGCCGGCAGCATCCAGACCGCATTCAGCCAGCATCTGGCTCGGCTTGGCGTGTTCGACGTACACGTCCGGCAAGCCCAGGTGCAGCACCGACTTGAGCACGTTTTCACGGGCCAGGAACTCACTGACCGACGCGCCTGCACCGCCCATGATGGCGTTTTCTTCAAGGGTCACCAGCAACTCATGGCTGTTAGCCATTTCGCGTACCAGTGCTTCGTCCATCGGTTTCACAAAGCGCATGTCGACCACGGTGGCGTCGATTTTTTCCGCCACCTGCAGGGCTTCTGCCAATTGCACGCCAAACACCAGTAGCGCCACGTTGTGGCCTTGACGACGAATCACCCCTTTGCCGATTTCCAGCGGCTCAAGGGTTTGCTCGATCGGTGCATTCGGTCCCGTGCCGCGTGGGTAGCGCACTGCCGCCGGGCCGTTGTACAGGTGGCCCGTGGTGAGCATTTTGCGCAGTTCGTTCTCATCGCTCGGGGTCATGATGACCATGCCCGGGATGCACCGCAGGTAAGACAGGTCGAAGCTGCCTGCGTGGGTCGGGCCGTCCTCGCCCACCAGACCGGCACGGTCAATGGCAAACAGTACGTCCAGGTTTTGCACCGCAACGTCATGCACCAATTGGTCGTAACCACGCTGCAAGAACGTTGAATAAATCGCGACAACCGGCTTGGACCCTTCGCAGGCCATGCCCGCAGCAAAGGTGACGGCGTGCTGCTCGGCAATCGCAACGTCGAAGTAACGCGACGGGAAGCGCTCACTGAACTTGATCAGGTCCGAACCTTCTTTCATTGCCGGCGTAATACCCACCAGGCGCGGGTCTTCTTCGGCCATGTCACACAGCCAGTCGCCAAACACCGCGGAGTATTTCGGCCCGCTCGGGACTTTAGGGGCGACTTTTGGCGTATCCAGTGGCTCGAGCTTGGTGATGGCGTGGTAGCCAATCGGGTCGGCTTCGGCCGGGGCAAAGCCTTTGCCCTTTTTTGTAACGATATGCAGGAACTGCGGGCCTTTGAGGTCGCGCATGTTGCGCAGCGTAGCGATCAGGGTCGGCAGGTCGTGGCCATCAATTGGCCCGATGTAGTTCCAGCCCAGCTCTTCGAACAGGGTGCCGGGCACCAGCATGCCTTTGGCATACTCTTCGGTGCGGCGGGCAATTTCCCAGGCGCCGGGTAGGCGCGACAGCACTTTTTTACTGCCTTCGCGCATGCTGGCGTAGGTACGGCTGGACAGGATTTTGGCCAGGTAATTGGACAATCCACCGACATTGCGCGAAATCGACATGTCGTTGTCGTTAAGGATCACCAGCATGTTGGCATTCACTTCGGGCGCGTGGTTCAGCGCCTCAAAGGCCATGCCGGCGGTCAGTGCGCCGTCGCCAATCACGGCGATGGCCTTGCGCTCGCTGTTTTGCAGGCGGGCCGCAATGGCCATGCCCAGCGCAGCACTGATCGAGGTGCTGGAATGGCCGACGCCAAAGGTGTCGTACTCGCTCTCGGAGCGGCGCGGGAATGCCGCAATGCCGTCCTTTTGGCGCAGTGTCGCCATCTGGTCGCGACGACCGGTGAGGATCTTGTGCGGATACGCCTGATGACCCACGTCCCACACCAGCCGGTCATCTGGGGTGTCAAACACGTAGTGCAGCGCGATGGTCAGCTCAATGACCCCAAGGCCAGCACCAAAATGCCCGCCTGTCTGGCCAACGGTATAGAGCAATTCCAGGCGCAATTCATCGGCCAGGGTTTCCAGCTCGGCTTCCGCTAATCGGCGCAGGCCAACAGGCGTGCCTGCTCTGTCGAGCAGGGGCGTAGTTGGGCGCGTGCGGGGAATCTCTTGAAACGTCGTTGGCATCAGGCGAATCGTTATAGGTATAGAAAGAGGCAGCAGTTTACCTTAACGAGCGTAAGCTGCCCACGCAGTCTGATGTTCCTTAGTCAGACCTTGGCATTACATGCTGTGCGAAATAATCGCTTGCAACAGTATTAGTGGCGGCGTTCCACGATATAACGTGCCAATTCTCGCAAGGGATCTGCGGCTGCATCAAAAGGTCGCAGGGCCTCGAGGGCCTGGTTGCGCAGCTCAAGGGCGTAGCTTTTGGCTTGCTCCAGCCCCATCAATGCCGGGTACGTGGGTTTATCGAGTGCAACGTCAGCACCTTGGCGTTTGCCCAGGGTGGCGGTGTCACTTTCAACATCCAGAATGTCGTCCTGAACCTGAAACGCCAGACCAATGGCTTGCGCATAGAGACTCAGCGCCTGCAAATCAGTTGGTTGGGCACGACCGCTGGCCAGAGCCCCCAACTGCACACTGGCTTCAATCAGGGCACCGGTCTTGTGCCGGTGCATGTATTCCAGCGCGGTTTGATCCAGCTTGAGCCCGACGGAGCCCAGATCAATCGCTTGCCCACCCACCATGCCCGCCGGGCCTGCTGCGAAGGCCAGGGCCGTCACCATGCGCAGGCGCGTTTCGGCGTCCAGGGTATTGAGCGTGGGGTCGAGCAGGGCGCTGAAAGCCAGGCTTTGCAGGCCATCGCCGGCCAAAATCGCGCATGCTTCATCGAACGCCTTATGGGTCGTTGGCAGGCCGCGTCGCAGATCATCATCGTCCATGGCCGGTAAATCATCATGCACCAGCGAATAGGCGTGAATCAGCTCCACTGCACACGCCGCACCGTTGGCCTGCTCGGGCGCACTGCCCAGGGCTTCGCAGGCGGCATAGGCCAGCAACGGTCGAACGCGTTTGCCACCATTCATCACGCTATAGCGCATGGCCTCGTAAAGACGGGCCAATGGCGGCGCTGGAGCTGCAAACAAGCGCTCAAGAGCCGCGTTGACGCGAGCCTGGCTGCTGGTTTGGTAGGCATCAATCATTCTGGCTGTTCCGCATCAAAGGGCTCTTGCGCGATCTCTCCATCACGTTCAAGCAGGATTTGAACTTTCTGTTCCGCTTGAGCCAGTGCTCCCTGGCAGTCACGGGTCAGGCGAATGCCTTGTTCGAAGGCGGTCAGCGAGTCTTCCAGTGACAGTTCGCCGTTTTCCAGGCGCTCAACCAGCGTTTGCAGGTCAGCAAGGGACTGCTCGAAATCCAGGGAAGCTTTTTTGCGGGCCATGGCAGCGTTCTCGGTAGGCGTTAAAACCGGCTGACACTAGCAGACAGCGGGTTTTGGGGCAAATCGAGGGGCTGTTTAAGCCTGTGGCGCGTGAGACAAATCTGTTTAGTGCAAGGCTTTTGCCGACACGTAATACCGATTGTTGAGCCAACCCCATCTGAACCGATGCTTGGATCAGTGCAGATATTCAAATGGGTGCATTTTCTTTCTTTGTGGCACTCAAATGGATTTCTTTTTTCTCTGGATGCTCAAGGTGCGGAATTTTCTCTGAGGATTGAAGAGATGTCTGACATTTTTTCATTTTTCGATCACTTAAGGTCTCGCCACTTGAATGGACTCGGTAGCGAACAGTGACACTTTCTTTATGCGCCTTTAATGCTTGTGTACTGCCTTGCATATTGAGGTGTAGGCAGTCATGACGTACTCCAGCAAATTATTTGCCCGGCTGATTGCTCTGGCCAAAGCGCCTGTTTCCAAAGTCAGCTTTGCCGGCACCGATGTGCGCTTTTCGAATGAGTTCGAAGCCCTTGAGCGCGAGATAGGCAAGGCGCATTCCATGTCCGAGAAAAACCAGATCGACTGGTTTGTCGTTCATGAGCAAAGCGAGGCCATGCTGCGCGATCAGTCCAAGGATCTGCGTGTCGCTGTCTGGCTGACATGGGCGCTTTATCAGCGCGAGTCGTTTGCAGGGTTGCTGGCAGGCCTGGGGTTGCTGCATTACCTGTGTGCCGAACAGTGGGCGCACATCCACCCGCTCAAATTGCGCACCCGTGCCGCCGCTATCAGTTGGTTGGTGGGGCGTCTGGATCGAGCGCTGAACGAAAACATCCCGATTAAAGAGCAACTGCCGCTCTTTCGGCACATGGTCCAATTGCTGATTGAGCTGGAGAGCGCGCTGGCCAGGCATTTGGGTGATGACGTGCCCTTGTTGCTGCCGATCTGCCGTCGCCTGACCCGCATGGTCCAGCGTGCAGTGGACAGCCAGCCCGAAACCGGCGTGATTGCGGCGGCGGTGGCGCAGGTCAAGCAAGTCGCCACGCAGTTGATTGAGCCCAATGCGGTCATCGACAACGAAAAAGATGCCCTCAAGGCGCTGCGCCAGCAGCAGGACAGCGCGCGGGCGCTGTGTGCCTGGTGGTTGAAACAGAAGGCTACGGACCTGCGTGCATTACGTCTGAATCGCACCCTGAGCTGGCTGCCGATCGACTCTGCTCCCGAGCGTAATGCCGAACAGGTCACACCCGTGCGCGGGATGCCGGTCGAAAAACTTAAAAGCTACCGAGAGCGATTCGAGCAGGGGCAATTTGCCGATCTGGTGGTGGACCTTGAAGCCAGCCTGGCCAAGGCCCCGTTCTGGTTCGACGGCCAGCGCATGGTCTGGGAGTGCCTGAACGGCTTGAAGGCCGAGCCGGCGATGCGTGAAGTGGAGCTTAATTTCGCCTTGCTGCTTCAGCGTCTGCCAAACCTTGTGGACCTTCGCTTCAGCGACAGCGTGCCGTTTGCCGACCTCCAGACGCGTGCCTGGATCACCGCACAGGTTCTGCCTCATCTCACGCGAAGCGAGCCGGAAAAGCCCGAATCAGAGACCACATTGCCCGCCTGGGACATTGCCCTCGAAGAGGCGCAAGAGGTGTTGCGTGTCAGTGGTTTCAAGCCGGCTGTGCAGTTGGTCAAGCGTGGACTGATCAGTGCTCACGGGGAGCGGACGCGTTTTTTCTGGCAACTGACCCTCGCCCGATTGTGCTTCCAGGCCAAGAAATACGAGCTCGCCAAGACCCAGCTCGAAATGCTCGACGAAGTGCTCCATCGCTCCGGGTTGCAGACCTGGGAACCGGATCTGGCACTCGAAGTTTTGCGTCTTTTGCATCGCTGCTGCGAGCTGCTACCGCAAAACCACGAAGTGCGAGAACGCAAGGAAGAGATGTATCGCAGGTTGTGCCACCTCGATCTTGAAGTGGTACTCGAATAGGCCCTAGGGCCACACACACCCAAGGAAAAACGTCATGGCCAAAGAAAGCTCGGTAGCCCCCAAGGAACGGATCAATATTACGTTCAAACCCGCTACTGGTGGCGCTCAAGAAGAAATCGAACTGCCGTTGAAGCTGCTGGTGCTGGGTGACTACATCCATCGTTTTGACGAGCGCAAGCTTGAGGACCGCAAGCCAATCGCCATCGACAAAATGACCTTTGACGAGGTGCTTTCCAAGCAAGGGCTGGAACTGACCCTGAGCGTGCCCAATCGCCTTCAGGACCAGGACAGCACCGATGAGCTGGCAATTGCGTTGCGCGTCAACACGATGAAGGACTTCAACCCGGCGAGCCTGGTTGAGCAAATCCCCGAACTGAAAAAACTGATGGAGCTGCGTGATGCCCTGGTTGCGCTTAAAGGCCCGCTGGGCAACGCGCCGAGCTTTCGCAAGGCGATTGAAGGCGTACTGGCCGACGACGTCTCACGCGCTCGAATACTGAGCGAGCTGGATTTGCTTCCGGCATTGGACGTTTAAGCCCCCCATCAGTAAAGGAAGCTACACAATGAGCACCAGTGCCTCACAGCAAAAAGACGATAACAGCACCGCATATAGCGTTCTCGATGACATCATTGCGCAAACCCGACTGACGCCCGAAGACGACGCCTATGGCATTGCCAAGCGTGGTGTGGCGGCCTTTATCGAAGAACTGTTAAAACCCCAAAACCAGGGTGAGCCGGTCAAGAAGGCCATGGTCGATCGCATGATCGCCGAGATCGATGCCAAGCTCAGCCGCCAGATGGACGAAATCCTTCACCACCCGGCATTCCAGTCGCTGGAATCAGCGTGGCGGGGTTTGCAACTGCTGGTCGATCGCACCAACTTCCGCGAAAACATCAAGATCGAGCTCCTCAACGTCTCGAAAGAAGACCTGCTTGAAGATTTTGAAGATTCCCCAGAGGTCATGCAGTCCGGCCTCTACAAGCACATCTACACCGCTGAGTACGGCCAGTTCGGTGGTGAGCCGGTAGGCGCGATTATCGCCAACTACTTCATGACCCCAAGCTCGCCCGACGTAAAGCTCATGCAATACGTGTCGAGCGTTGCGTGCATGTCCCATGCTCCGTTTGTTGCGGCAGCCGGCCCTAAGTTCTTCGGGCTCGACAGCTTCACCGGCATGCCCAACCTGAAAGACCTGAAAGACCATTTCTCCGGGCCGCAATTCGCCAAGTGGCAGAGCTTTCGAGAGTCCGAAGACTCGCGCTACATGGCGTTGACCGTTCCGCGCTTCCTGCTGCGCAACCCGTACGACCCGGAAGAAAACCCGGTCAAATCCTTCGTGTACAAAGAAACCGTTGCCAACAGCCACGAGCATTACCTGTGGGGCAACACCGCCTACACGTTTGCCTCCAAGCTGACCGACAGCTTTGCCAAGTACCGCTGGTGCCCGAATATCATCGGCCCACAAAGCGGCGGTGCGGTTGAAGACTTGCCGCTGCACCACTTCGAAAGCATGGGCGAAATCGAAACCAAGATTCCGACCGAAGTGCTGGTCTCTGACCGCCGCGAATACGAATTGGCCGAGGAAGGTTTCATCTCCCTGACCATGCGCAAAGGCAGTGACAACGCGGCGTTCTTCTCGGCTAACTCCGTGCAAAAGCCGAAGTTCTTTGGCATCAGCGCCGAAGGCAAAAACGCAGAGCTGAACTACAGGCTCGCCACACAACTGCCTTACATGATGATCATCAATCGCCTGGCTCATTACCTGAAGGTTTTGCAGCGCGAGCAGTTAGGGTCGTGGAAAGAACGCTCCGACCTTGAGCTTGAGCTCAACAAGTGGATTCGCCAGTACGTCGCCGACCAGGAAAACCCCAGCGCCGAAGTCCGTGGCCGTCGCCCGCTGCGCGCAGCGCAAATCGCCGTCAGTGACGTCGAAGGCGACCCTGGCTGGTACCGCGTCAGCCTCAACGTACGCCCGCACTTCAAGTACATGGGCGCTGACTTCACCTTGTCACTGGTTGGCAAGCTGGACAAAGAGTAACGGGAGTTGGGCATGACGGCATACGGCAGCCTTTTTGAGCGCTTGGGTGGGGAGGAGGGGCAACGCCGCGGCTGGAGTCGCGAAGCCAGCGCCCAAGCGTCCGTGGCTGCTCACCTGGCCAAAATGCTCAGTACCCGTGCGGGCAGCGTGCAAACGCTGCCCGACTATGGGCTCCCAGACCTTAACGACATGCGTTTGAGCCTGCATGACGCGCTGACACAGGCGCGCGAGGCCATCGAAAAATTTATAGAGCGCTATGAACCACGCCTGAGTCAGGTACAGGTCAACTCCTTACCCAATGACGGCGATTCGTTGCAGCTCGTGTTCAGTCTGCAAGGGTGGCTGGAAGTGGAGGGGACCAAACATCAGGTCAGCTTCTGCGCGCACCTCGATGGAAGTGGCCAGGTCAAGGTGCGCTAGACCCTGCGGTGGTCGTGCCCAAGCCCTGTCTGCTTTCCCGTATTAGCTGTCGTCGACAATTAACAGGTAGCACCGTGTCCTTTAATCATTTTTACCAAAGCGAACTCACGGCATTGCGTCAGTTGGGAAGTCGTTTCGCCGAGCGTAACCCTGCGTTGGCTCCGTTTTTGGGCCAGGCGGGGCGTGATCCGGATGTTGAACGGCTGCTTGAAGGGTTCGCCTTCTTGACGGGGCGCCTGCGTCAAAAGCTCGATGACGAACTGCCGGAGCTCACGCACTCGCTGATGCACTTACTGTGGCCCAACTACATGCGGCCCCTGCCTGCATTCAGCATGCTGCAATTCGACCCTCTGGAGCGTCCCGGGCCTGCGCTGCACGTTGAGCGCGAAACCCGTGTGGCGAGCAAGCCCATCGAGGGGGTGAGTTGCCAGTTCAGAACCTGTTACCCGACAGACGTCTTGCCGCTGCAACTGGTTGAGCTGAAACACTCGTTGAACGGTGAGGGCTCCATGCTAAGCCTGCGCCTGAACATGACCTGCGACGGCCATCTGGGCGAGTTGGCGTTGAGTCGCCTGCGCTTGCATCTGTCGGGTGAGCGTTACGTCAGCCAAATGCTGTATCTCGGATTATTACGCCACCTGCACAACGTCGTGGTGGTGCCTTTGAATGGCGAAGGCAACGTCCTGGAAAGCGACCAGAGCCTGGCGTTTACCCTGGCCCCCACCTGCATGCAGGCAGTGGGTTTTGCCGAAGAAGAAGCGCTGATCCCATACCCGCTCAACACCTTTCGCGGCTATCGCTATTTGCAGGAGTACTTCGCCTTTCAGGACAAGTTTCTGTTTGTTGACCTTAACGGCCTTGAGCGGCTCAACACCCTGCCCGAAGACACCCTCAAACAGGTTCGCGGGCTGGACTTGCGCTTTGACATTCGCCATAGCAGCGCACAGCGCCTGCGCCCGACCCTGGACAACGTGAAGCTTTACTGCACGCCCATCGTCAACCTGTTCCAGCACGACGCGATGCCGGTGCGTCTGGACGGTAAACAGGACGAATATTTGCTGATGCCCGCAAGGCTCGGGCTTGAGCACTGCGGCGTGTTTTCAGTTGACGGTGTGACCGGCTGGCGTGTTGACGGCACGGGCTCGCAGACCTATGTGCCGTTCGAGTCATTCGAGCACGATCCCAGTTTTGATGTGCTCAAAAAACAGGCCCACTACAGCGTCCGCCAGCGTACGGCCATGCTGCATGAGGGGCTCGACACCTACCTCAGCTTTGAAAGCTGCCAGCCCGATGCCAGTGAAACCCTGTCTATTGAGCTGACGTGCACCAATCAGAACCTTCCCCAGGGACTTAACCAGGGTGATATCTGCCTGCCCAGCGAAGGAACGCCCGAGTTTCTGGTGTTTCGCAATATCGGGCCCGTGACGCCCAGCTATGCGCCGCCGCTCACTCGCGACTTCCTCTGGAAGCTGATCAGCAACATGTCGCTCAACTACCTGTCGCTGGCCAACGTGGATGCCCTGAAAGTCATTCTCGAAACCTACGACTTGCCGCGCTACTACGACGAACACGCCGAGCGGGTCAGCAAAAACCTGCTGAACGGCCTCAAGTCGATTCGCCACGAGCACGTTGACCGACTTCAGCGGGGCTTGCCGCTAAGAGGCCTGCGCACCGAGCTGACGATCGATCCGCAAGGTTATATCGGAGAGGGCGATCTGTTCGTTTTCGCCTCGGTACTCAACGAGTTCTTCGCGCTTTACGCCAGCCTCAATTCGTACCACGAACTGCGGGTCAACAGCACACAGGGAGAGACCTACCAATGGACACCTCGCATGGGGTTGCAGCCCCTGCTTTAAGCGGGCTGGCCAGGAGCATACGTGAGTATTCGCTGTTTCAGGCCGTGCTGCTGGTCATTGACCGGCTGCGAGTCGAAAACATGCATCTCTCGGAAGAGGAACTCTACGACCGCGTGGAGTTTGCGGCTAACCCCAGCCTCGGGTTTCCGGGCAGTGATGTCGACACGGTGGAGTTCTTTGTCGAGCACGGCCAAGCCCGTGCGCGCCTGCGCTTGAACCTCATCGGGCTGATGGGCTCGGCTTCGCCGTTGCCTGCGTTCTATGGCGAACAGGCGCTGGGCGACAATGACAGCGACAACCCGACGCGCCAGTTTCTGAACCTGTTCAACCATCGGCTGCAGCGCCTGATGCTGCCGATCTGGCGCAAATACCGCTACCGAGTGCGCTTTGAGAGTGGCGCTAAAGACCCGTTTTCCAGCCATCTATTTGCCTTGATCGGTTTGGGTGGCGAGACCATCCGTGATGCCAAGGAACTGAACTGGAGGCGCCTGCTGCCCTACCTCGGGTTGTTGAGCTTGCGTGCGCATTCGGCGGCCCTGATCGAGTCCGTGCTGCGTTACTACTTCAAGCACGCCGAGCTGACGATTGAGCAGTGCATTGAGCGCCGCGTCGAGGTGCTTGAAGAACAGCGCAACTGTTTGGGGCGCGCCAATCATCAACTGAGCGAAAGCCTGGTGTTGGGCACACGCGTACGCGACCGCAGCGGCAAGTTTCGCATTCATGTCCGGCAACTGAGCTGGGACCGTTTTCACGAGCTTCTGCCGATTGGCACGGGTTATCAGCCGCTGTGCGCGCTGGTGCGATTCACCCTGCGTGACCCGCTGGAGTACGACATTCGACTGGTGTTGCGGCACGAAGAAATCCGCGAGCTACGCATTGGCGAACACAACCCCTGTCGCCTGGGGTGGACCAGTTGGCTGGGCCGCGAACACGCGGATGGCGTAGTGACCCTGGGCAGCAAAATACATTAAGGACCAATGGCCATGATCAACGTAGACCTGCAACAACTGATACAGGCACTCGACGCCGACACCCGGCGTGACCTGGAGAGCAGTGCGCAGCGCTGTGTCGCACGGGGAGCAGAGCAGGTGCTGGTTGAAGACCTGTTGTTGCAATTGCTCGAACGGCCGCAAGGGTTGCTGGCGCGTGCGCTGCTGGATGCGCAAATCGATGCGGGCCAGTTGAGCGCGGCCTTGCAGCCGCGCAGCGAAAACACTTCATCGCGCAACCCGGTATTTGCGCCGCAACTGGTGCAGTGGTTACAGGATGCTTTGCTGGTGGCCACACTCGAACTGGGGCAGAGTCAGATCGAGCAAGCCGCGCTGATTCTCGCGTTGCTGCGCAACCCGTTGCGTTATGCCGGGAGTGCTTACCAGGCGTTGTTGGCCAAACTCGACATCGAACGCCTCAAAGGCTTTGCGTTGTCGCAGCAGGAACAGCCCATTCATGGCCAATCCCCGGCGCAGGGTGAGTCCCTGTTGCATCGTTTTACCCACAACCTGACCGAGCAGGCGCGGGCCGCAAAGCTTGACCCGGTGCTATGCCGCGACGACGCGATTCGCCAGATGGTCGACATCCTGGCCCGCAGGCGCAAAAACAACCCGATCGTAGTGGGCGAGGCCGGGGTTGGTAAAACCGCCATTGTTGAAGGCCTGGCATCGCGTATCGCTGCCGGTGAAGTGCCGCCTGTGCTACTCGGGGTTGAATTGCTCTCGCTGGACATGGGCCTGCTGCAGGCAGGTGCCAGCGTAAAAGGTGAGTTTGAACGCCGTCTCAAAGGCGTGATCGACGAAGTCAAAGCGTCCCCCCGCCCGATCATTCTGTTTATCGATGAAGCTCATACCCTGATCGGGGCGGGTGGCAATGCCGGTGGTTCGGATGCGGCCAACCTGCTCAAGCCCGCGCTGGCCCGTGGCGAGTTACGCACCATTGCTGCGACCACGTGGGGTGAGTACAAAAAATACTTCGAGAAAGACCCGGCGCTGGCCCGACGCTTCCAGCCGGTACAACTGCATGAGCCGACCGTCGATGAAGCCGTCACCATCCTGCGCGGGTTGGCACACGTCTACGAAAAGAGCCACGCAATTTACCTGCGCGACGACGCGGTGGTAGCCGCCGCGCAATTGTCGGCCCGCTATCTGGCGGGCCGACAATTGCCAGACAAAGCGGTCGATGTGCTCGACACCGCGTGCGCCCGAGTACGCATCAGTCTGGCCGCAGCCCCGGAAAAGCTCGAGCAGTTGCGCGGCGAGCTGGCCGAAGGCGGGCGTCAACGCCAAGCGATGCGCCGTGATGCACAAGCAGGTCTGCTGATTGACCAGACGCAATTGGCCGCGCTGGAAGAGCGTTTGCTTGAGGCCCAGCGTGAGCAGGTGGCGCTGGAAGCACGCTGGATTGAGCAACGCACATTGGCTGAGCGCCTGCTGGAATTGCGTCAACAGCTGGCCGAGGCGCGTGAAGTCGTTGCGTCAGACACTGACGCGGAAAACAGTCAAAACATTCCCGCTCTGGAAGCTGCCCTCAATCAAACCCATTGCGCCCTGAGCGACGCTCACAGCCAGGAACGGCTGGTCAGTTTTGAAGTGTGCCCGCGTCTGGTGGCCGAGGTCATCAGCGCCTGGACGGGCGTGCCGGTGTCGCAACTGGCCCGCGAGCACAGCGCCAAAGTCACGAGTTTTGGTGCCGATTTGCGAACCCGTATTCGTGGCCAGGAACAGGCGGTTCATGCCTTGGACCGTTCCATGCGCGCCACGGCCGCGGGCCTTAACAAACCGGATGCCCCAGTGGGGGTTTTCCTGCTGGTCGGGCCGAGTGGCGTTGGCAAGACCGAAACCGCCCTGGCCCTGGCAGACCTGCTGTACGGCGGTGAGCGGTTTATCACCACGATCAACATGTCCGAGTTCCAGGAAAAACACACCGTCTCGCGCCTGATCGGTGCGCCACCCGGCTACGTCGGTTACGGCGAAGGCGGCATGCTGACCGAAGCGGTACGGCAAAAGCCGTACTCTGTGGTGCTGCTGGATGAGGTTGAAAAAGCCGACCCGGATGTGCTCAACCTGTTCTATCAAATCTTCGACAAAGGCGTGGCCAATGATGGGGAAGGTCGCGAGATAGACTTCCGCAACACATTGATCCTGATGACCTCCAACCTTGCCAGCGATCGTATTAATGCGTTGTGCGAGAACGGGGCGCGACCGAGTGCCGAGGTGCTCGAACAGAGCATCCGCCCGGTACTGAGTAACCACTTCAAACCCGCGCTATTGGCGCGAATGCGCGTGGTGCCGTACTACCCGGTCAGCGGGTCGGTATTGCGTGAACTGATTGAAATCAAGCTGCAACGTCTGGGCGAACGTCTGCAACGCCGACACCTGGCGTTCAGCTATTGCCAGCGTCTGGTCGATCACCTGGCCGAGCGCTGCACCCAAAGCGACAGCGGGGCGCGGTTAATCGACTACTTGCTCGACGCTCACGTATTGCCCTTGATCGCCGATCGTTTGCTTGAAGCCATGGCCAACGGGCAAACCCTGACCCGCGTGCATGCCACGCTTGATTCGCAGGCCAGCGTGCTCTGCGAGTTTGCCTGAGGTGGGGGACATGTTCGCCCACGTAGCCGACCCTTTGGCCTATGCCGAGTCGTTGCTGCAACATTTTGCCAGCGTGGCGCGCGCTGCCGACGGCGCTGCCGTTGCCGGGCTGTGCGCACGTGCGGCGGCGCAACTGAGCGGTTGCGAGTTGAGCCAGTTGTATCTGCTCGATGCCACCCACAAGCGCCTGGAACTCACGGGCGAGTGGTTTCAGGGGCAAGTGCAGCCCGTGCACGCCAAGGGTGTGGTAGTCGATTACACGGGCGAACAATTGCTGCAATTTTCCCTGTGTCAAAACCGTGTGGTCAGTATTGATGACCTCAACGAGAGCCTGCACGACACCAGTTTTTTACCCGGCGAGGGCGGCCCGTGGCGATCGCTGTTATGCGTGCCGTTGTTGAACGCGCAACAGGCCGTTGAGGGCCTGTTGCTGGCGGCCAGTCGCGAGCCCATTGAGCTGTCGGGGCATGCGCTGTCGCTGGGGGCATTGGGCGCTTTTGTGTGGGGGCAAATCCGGTTGCGGCAGCAGGGCGTGCAGACTGTGATGCCGGCGGGTCTATTGGCCAGCGCGGGTGGGCTGATCGGTAGCAGCACCGCCATGCGCCAAACCTGTCACCTGATCAACAAGGTCGTGCACAGCGCTTACACGGTCTTGCTGTTGGGTGAAACCGGCACCGGTAAGGAAGTCGTGGCCCGGGCGATTCATGACGGCGGTCCCCGTCACGCCCAGCCGTTCATTGTGCAGAACTGCGCGGCGTTTCCCGCTGACCTGCTCGAAAGCGAGCTGTTCGGCTACCGCAAGGGCGCCTTTACCGGTGCTGATCGTGACCGGATCGGGCTGTTTGATTCGGCTGACGGCGGCACCCTGCTGCTGGACGAAATCGGTGATATGCCGCTGTCGTTGCAAGCCAAGTTGCTGCGGGTGCTGCAAGAGGGCGAGATCCGTGCGCTGGGTTCCAACGACACCCACAAGATTGACGTGCGCATCATCGCCGCCACCCATCGCGATCTGACTGTGCTGGTGGAGCAGGGGCTGTTTCGCGAAGACCTGTATTACCGACTCGCACAGTTCCCCATCACCTTGCCTGCATTGCGTCAGCGCGAGGGCGACATCCTTGACCTGGCACGGCATTTCGCGGCCCAAGCCTGCGCGTTTTTGCAGCGCAAGCCGGTGCTGTGGTCCGAGTGCGCGCTGAGCCAGCTGGAGAATTACACCTTTCCCGGCAACGTGCGTGAGTTAAAGGGGCTGGTCGAACGCGCGGTGTTGCTGTGCGACGGCGACGAGCTGTACGCCGAGCATTTTTCATTGCCCCGCGATACCCGGCCCGAACCCGCCAACCTCAATTTGCGTGAACGCATGGAGCAGGTTGAGCGGGGGCTGTTGCTCGATTGTTTACACAAAAACGCGGGTAACCAAACCCGGGCCGCCCACGAACTGGGCGTGGCACGTCGCACGCTTTTGTACCGCCTGGAGCGCCTGAACATCAGTTTGGACGACATAAAAAGGAGGGCGTCGTAATGCCCTTTCAACTCTTTTTGCCTGCGTCAGCGCGCCCCTCAACGGATCGCAACGTGCACCAGGCCAACCTATGGAGACTCCCTTGATGACTGCCCGTCTCTGGTGCGCCGTATTGCTGACTTTCGCCCTTGCAGGTGGCGTGGCTGGCTGCAACGGAAACTACAAATTTAACGACAACAGCTATCGCCCATTGGGTGATCCGCAAGCGGTCAATCGCGGCAAGTGACCGCAAGGAGCCTCAATATGGAATTGGTATTTGACCTGCTCAATACTCAGTCGCTGGGCGCTACGCAGGTGATGCGCAAGACCTTCACCGAGCAAGGCGGCATGATTGGGCGCAATGCAGATTGCGAGTGGACGCTGGTCGATGAGTCGAAAAAAGTATCCAAGTACCACGCTGAAATCAGCTATCGGGACGGGGCATTTTTCTTCACGGACAGAAGCTACAACGGCACCGGTTTCAATCACGCCAAAACCTGCCTGATCAAAGGCCAGGTGCAGCGCATTGAACACGGCCATGTGTTCTTTCTCGGCGACTTCCAGATCCGTGCTCATCTGGAGCACGAACTGCACGAGAGGCTGGAGCAGGCTGGCCGTCCTCAGCCCGCGGGCAGCATCATTCCTGATGATGCCTTTCTGACGCTGGACCCGCTCGACCGGGTTGAGTTGCCCGAGGTCCTGTTTTCGGTGCTGGATCAACCCGAGGTGCAGCACCACCAACCCGCCACGTGGGAACAACGGGTAGATTTCGCTCAGGTTGACTATGAAAACCTTGTGGTGCCGAACCTGATTGAAGCTGCGCAGGCGCCACTGCCCGATCAGGCCGCGGCCATTCAAGCACCGCGTGACGAAGCGTTTTGGGGGCAGTTCGGTGCAGTGCTAGGCATTGACGTACTGGCGCTGGCGCAGGCAGACCGAGAAGTGCTGGCGCTAAAGGCTGCCCGCCTGCTTAAGCAGAGCATCGCCGGTTTGCAGCAAAGCCTGTGGACCCGCAGTGAACTCAAGAACCAGCTGCGACTGGCCCGCACGGTGGCCCCGGACGCCCGCCAAAACCCGCTCAAATCAACCCATGACGCGGTTGAGGCCCTAGGCCTGTTGCTGGCACCACAAAAGCCCCACCAACTGTCGGCAGAGCAGGTGGTCTGGCGAGCGTTTCGCGATGTGCAAGCGCATCAGGTTGCGCTGCTGAGTGCCAGCCGCGTAGCCGTTCGCAGCAGCCTTGAACACTTTTCCCCCCAACAACTGACTTTGCGCTTTGAGCGCGATGGCTACCGACCGTGGATCTCGACGTCCGCCAGTCGCTGGCGAGCCTTCAGCCGTTATCACCAGACGCTGCAGCAAGACGATGACTGGTGTGAACGCGTACTGGCCCGGGATTTTGCCCAAGCCTACGAAGAGCAAGTTCGGTTGATCTCCACCCTTCACAATGACCCCCAAGGATGATGCGCATGTTGCGTTATACGCCCCTTTACCTTCGCGCCTTGCTGGCACTGACGGTGTTGCTGTTGAGCGGCTGTTCGGCCCTGTCGCCGTACTCCAGCGTCACCAAGCTCGACCTCGGCTTGAGCGCAAGCGACCAGATCAACCTCGACCTGAACGGTCGCCCGTCGCCTCTGGTGATCCGCTTGATGGAACTCAAGCATCCGGTTGCCTTCGAGAACGCCGACTTCTTCAGCCTTTATGAGCGGCCAAAAGCCTCTCTTTCGCCGGACCTGGTCACCAGCGAAGAGCTGGAAATACGCCCCGGCGAAACCGTCGAGCTCAAGCTTAGTGTCGAGCCGGGCAGCCGCTATGTAGGCGTGCTCGCGGCCTACCGCGACCTGTCGCAAACGCAATGGCGCTACGTGGTGCCGGTGACGGCGGGCGAACTGACCGAGGCCCGCCTGATATTCGATCAGACCGGTATTCATAACGCCAAGCGATCACTTGCACAGGCGGATGATTGAGCATGAATGCACACAAAGTCATCTGGCGCGAGGGCATGCTGTTACGCCCGCAGCACTTCCAGCAAAGCGACCGTTATTACGACCATCAAATGAAAATCCGCACCCAATTGCTGGGACGTTACACCTGGGGTTTTCTGCGCTTGGAGATCGACGTTCAATTTCTCAACATGGGCAAACTGGTGATCAGCCAGGCGTCGGGCGTCTTCCCCGATGGCAGCTTGTTCGAGTTGGGGGGGCATACCCCGCCGCTGGTGCTGGATGTGCCGCGCAACACGGGGAGCACGCCGGTGTACCTCGCGTTGCCGCTGGTCACCGGCAACTACATTGAAACCCGCCGCAGCGACCAGACCGATGTGCTGGCGCGTTATACCGCACACGACATAGAAGTGTCCGACTCCAACGCCGGTGATGATTCCAGCAGCCAGGTCAGCTGTGCGCGCCCTGATTTTCGCCTAGTGCTGGGAGAGCAACAGAGCGAGCAGGCTTGCGTCAAATTGCAACTGTGCCAAATCCTCGATTCCACCTCAGATGGCGCGATTCGGCTCAATGAACAATTCATTCCGACCTTCATCCACGCTCATGCTTCGGGCTATGTGCTGTCGTGCCTCAAAGAAGTCATCAGCATGATCAGCAATCGGGGGGATGCACTGGCCGATCGCATTCGCTCCAATGGCAAGGTCGGCGGGGCAGAGGTCGGTGACTTCATGATGCTCCAGTTGGTCAACCGCACAGAGCTGGTGTTGCGCCACTATTTAAGCCTGGAGCAGCTGCACCCCGAAGAGTTGTATTGCGCGTTGCTGGCGATGTTAGGCGACCTGGCGACCTTTGGCAGCGAGAGCAAGCGGCCTCAGTTGCAGAGCACCTATGAGCACAGCAACCAGGGTGAGAGCTTCCGCGCATTGATGGACTCGATTCGCCAGGTGCTGTCGATGGTGCTTGAACAGCACGCCACTGAGCTGGTGCTGGAAAACCGTCAATACGGGATTCTGGTGTCGCCGCTGACCGACCACAAATTGCTCTCCACGACCTCGTTTGTATTGGCTGCCCATGCCCATTGCGACAGCGAGGAACTGCGCCATCGCTTACCGGCGCACCTCAAGATCGGGCCGGTCGAGAACATTCGCCAACTGGTCAACCTGCACTTGCCGGGCTTTAAGGTCAAACCCTTGCCTGTGGCGCCGCGGCAGATCCCGTTTCACTCCAACAAAACCTATTTCATCCTCGAACTCGGCAACGAAGAGCTGGCACAACTGGAGCGCTCCGGTGGTTTTGCCTTCCACGTGTCGGGTGAGTTTTCAGCGCTTGAACTGCAATTTTGGGCCATCAGGAACTGATCTCCATGAGCACCGACATAGAACATCCAACCGATGACCGCACAGTGATGGCATTCCGTCTGGGCCAGGGATCTGAAACCGATGCACTGACCGATGGGCAGGCGCCGCCAAAAATCGAACAGCTCGAAGAGCGCATGATTTATTCGGCCCGATTAGCGCCGGCGGACACGTTCAGCGTGAGCGTCAACCCGCTGGTAGCTGCCGCCAGCGAAGTGCTGTCGCACGTGGTGCGTATCAAACACAGCACCAGCGCAGACACCTTGATCGGACTGCATGCTGAGCTTAAATCCGCACTCCAGGCATTCGAAGTCAACGCCCTGCGCAACGGCGTCGATAACCAACAGATGATGAAAGCCCGTTACGTGCTGTGCACGGTGGTCGACGAGGCCGTGGTGACCACGCCCTGGGGCAAGGAAAGCGACTGGTCACAGAACAGCCTGCTCAGCGGTTTCCACAACGAGACCTTTGGTGGCGAAAAGGTTTTTCAAGTGCTCGATCAACTGTGCAAAGACCCGGTTCACAACTTGTCGCTTCTGGAGCTGGTGTACCTGTGCCTGGCCCTTGGATTTGAAGGCAAGTTCCGGGTCGTGGAGCGCGGCATTCTGGAGCTCGACAGCATTCGCGATGCGCTGTTTCGGCAGATCCGGCACTTGCGCGGCGATGTTCCGCGCGAGCTGTCCCCTCACTGGCAAGGGCTCAAGTCCGGTCGCAGCAGCCTGACCCGCATCGTACCGGGGTGGTTATTGGCACTGTTCACGGCCGGGTGTCTGGCTGTCATGTTTTCGGGCTTTGCCTGGGTTCTGGGCGAAAAGCGCGAGACGGTGTTGCAACCGTATCAACAGCTCGACGCACCGGTTGTCCGGCCGCAGTTGTAAATAGGAATAACTGATGAAAAACACGTTTAAAAAGGTTGGCGCCTTTGTGTGCCAGACCTGGGTCTGGACGCTGCTACTGCTGCTGTCGATTGCGCTGCTGATCTGGTGGGTCGGGCCGTTGCTGGCGGTCAATGACTATAAATTTTGGGCTGATGCCAGTGCTCGACTTATCACCATCAGTGCGCTGTGCCTGATCTGGGGCCTGTGCATGGTCTTCGTCAGTTGGCGCGCCGGCGTGCGTAAACAAGAAGCCGAAGACAGTGAGACCGGCAAGGAACGCTTGCGCCGCGAAGCACTGATTGATGCGTCACACAAAGAGCTGCGCACACGCTTCAAAGATGCGCTGCGTACGCTCAAAACGTCCAGCGTGTACCGCGGGCGCAGTGAACGCTGGCGCGACGAGTTGCCCTGGTATCTGCTGATCGGCCCCACTGGCAGCGGCAAGACCAGTCTGTTGGACTTCTCGGGGCTTGATTTCCCGCTGAACAAAATTGACCGCAAGCTTACGCGTGACACCAGCGGCACCCGTCAGTGCGACTGGTATTTCGCTGAACACGGCGTGCTGATAGACACTGCCGGACGTTACCTGACGCAGAGTGAAACACCTGCCGACACCCATGACTGGAGGACGCTGCTCGGTTTGCTGCGCAAGCGCCGACGCGAACGGCCATTGAATGGCGTGCTGGTCACCGTGCCCGTCGATGCCTTGTTTTCAAACGATGAAAGCAGCTTGTCTGAGCTGGCCGAGCGGATTCGTTTGCGACTGCAAGACATCCATCAAACCTTGCACATCGAGGTGCCGGTTTATCTGGTGCTCAGCAAGGCTGACAAGCTGCTGGGCTTCACCGAATTTTTCGAGCAACTGACCCGTGAAGAAAGCGATCAGGTCTTTGGCGCGAGCTTTACCAAAGGTCAGAGCGGCTCCGATGTGTCGCTGCTGCGCACCGAGTTTGAAGCCTTGTTGGGGCGTCTCAACAGTCAGATCATCACGCGCATGCACCAAGAGCGTGACAGCCAGCGTCGCGGGCGGATCCTTGACTTCCCTCACCAACTGGGAGGCATTGGCGAGCGTCTGTGTCTGTTTGTCGACATGGCGTTTACCGGTAATCGCTACCAGCGCGCCAGCCCTCTGCGGGGCTTTTACCTGACCAGTGCGCCGCACCTGAAACAAAAACTGGACCCTGCTACCGCTGAAGTTGGCTCCAAACTGGGGATCAAAGCCCAGGTGCTGCCGACTTTGCACAGTGGGCGCTCGCACTTTATTTATCACCTGCTAAGCCGGGTCATTTTCCCCGAAGCGCAACTGGCTGGGCTGGACAAACGTGAGCGTCGGCGAATCAGTTGGGGCCAACGTGCCATGTTCGTCGGGGCCTTGGTGGTGCTGAGCGGGTTGGGCCTGCTCTGGGCCTACAGCTTCTCATCCAATCTTGATCGTCTGGATACCCTGCGTGAATTGGCCCAGCTAAGGGCCAAACAGCGTTCGCTCCTGAGCCCGCGTGATGATGCCCGAGCGGTGCTCAAGACCCTCGACATACAATACGCCGCCACGCGTGTTTATCCGGCGTTGAACGACGCGCCTTTGCATGAACGCACCGGTCTGTATCAGGGCGGCGCCAGTCATCCGGTGGTCTTGCAGGCCTACGAGCGTGAACTCGATACACAGTTGCTGCCACGTGTTGCGCAGCAACTGGAAAGCCAGATCCGCGCCAACCTTAATAACCGCGATCGCCTGCTCAACAGTGTGCGTGCATACCTGATGCTCGGCATGCCTGAGCGGCGTGACAACGCTTGGCTGCGGGCGTGGGTGGCCGCCGACTGGTCGGCACGCTATCCCGGCAACACCGCCGTGCAGAATGGGCTGAATCAACACTTCGCCCGCTTGCTGGGCCAGACCTTTAAATACCCGCTCAATGACACGCTGATAGCTCAGGCGCGTCAGGCATTGCGCAATGAGTCTTTGGCGTCTGTGGTGTACCGCATGCTGCGTGACCAGGCCCACGCATTGGCGCCTTATAGTTTCGATCAGCATCTGGGCCCGCAAGGCGGCGTGTTCAGCGGCGCCGACTATGCGATACCTGGGTTCTATACCGAACAAGGCTACAAACAGTATTTCTCGGTTCAGGGCGCCACCCTGGTCAGTGAGATCCTGCGTGATAACTGGGTGCTGGGTGAGGGCAACAGCATCAGCCCGATGGACATGCGCAAGCTGATGGTTGAGCTTGAACAACTGTACTTTCGCGATTACGCCACCCACTGGAGCGAAGCCGTCGGCCAGTTGGCCTTGCAACCTTTCAACACTGCCCGTGAAGGCGCAGAGCAGTTTGCAGGCCTGACATCGGCCAATTCTGCGGTTGTGCAACTGTTGCTCGAGGTGCGTGCCAACACCCGCTTCCCGAGCCTGGTCGAAGACCTTGAAGCCCTGCCGGCGACGGATGACAGCGCCACGCCAAAACTGGGGGCACTTGGCAAGGTCGCGACTGCAGTGGCGACGAAAGCCTCGGACGCATTGGCAGCCAACCTGCCGGACACAGCGAAGAAAGCCTTGCAGCGTCGGTTCGAACCTTTGCACCGCTTGCTGGATGAAAACGATGGTCCGACCGCAGACCTCACATCGGCCTTGCAAGCGCTCAATGAAGTACAACTGCAACTGGCGGGTCTGGCGCGCGCCAGTGCACCGGATCAGGCTGCGTTCGACATGGCCAAGCTGCGCATGAGCGGCCAACGTGATGCCTTGAGCCAGCTGCGTCAGGCTTCACAGCGCTTGCCGAGTCCGCTTAACGGCTGGTTCAACGGCTTGGCCGACGACACCTGGCGCTTGGTGCTCGACGATTCGTATCATTTCATCAATCAGCGTTATCAGCGCGAGTTGTACAGCTTCTACGTGCGGGCGATCAAAAAGCGTTACCCGTTCAGTGCCCACAGCAGCAGCGACGTGGCCTTGAATGACTTCCGCGAGTTCTTCCGGGCACAAGGCATCAGTGAGCGCTTCTTTGAGGCGTACATGCGACCTTTTGTCAGCGGTGAGGCGGGTAGTTACCGGCTGCGCAGCATCGACGGGCAAGGCTTGCCGATGGCCAAAACCTACTTTGAGCAAATGGCCGCCGTACAGGTGATCCGCCAAAGCTTCTTTGCGCAAAATCCGGCAGAACCTCAGGTGCAGTTCACCCTTGAGCCCTACAACCTTGACTCCAGTGTCAGCCGCTCCGAGTTCCGTTTTGGCAACCAGTCAATCGAGTACCGTCATGGTCCGATTGTGCCGCTCACCTTGCAGTGGCCTACCGAGGCCGAAAACGGCCGCACCAGCCTGGTCATGGAAAAAATGGTCGGGCGCCCGGTTGGCATCGAGAAAAGCACCGGGCCCTGGTCGTTGTTTCGGATACTGGACCTGATGCAGATCGACTACCTGAGCGGACGCGATGTGATGATCCTCAAAGCAGAAGTCGGCGGATTGCGTGCCAATTACCTGTTGATGAGCCAGCGCACCCCCAACCCGTTCGATATGGACGTGCTGCGCAGCTTGCGTCTGCCTGAGCAACTGTGATGCACGTAGCCTCACAGTGGCGCAGCGCGGCCGGTACCGATCAGGGCAAGGTGCGGGCGCGTAACGAAGATGCCATTCTCGACTGCCCGGAGCGTGGGCTCTGGGCGGTGGCTGATGGCATGGGCGGTCATCGTGCTGGCGATATTGCCAGCCAGTTGATTGTCAACAGCCTGGGTGAACTGACACAACCACAGACCTTTGATCAGCGGCTTGAGGCGGTGCGTCAATGCCTGCACTGGCTCAACCGCCGAATGGGCCAGGAACTGACCGTCAGCGACCAGCCTATCGATAGCCTCATGGGCAGCACCGTGGTGGTGCTGCTGCTTGAAGGCACGCGTGCTGCGTGTGTCTGGGCCGGGGACAGCCGCTGTTATCTATGGCGTGGGCAGCAGTTGTATCAACTGTCGCGTGATCATTCGTTGCAACAGCAACTCATGGATGAACACCACATGAGCCTTGAGGAGGCGCTTGCTTATCCGGGGTCGCGTGCGCTGACCCGTGCAATTGGGGCAAGCGAGCACTTGAACCTGAGTGTGGTCGAGCTTGAAGCGCTGCCCGACGACGTCTTTTTGCTGTGCAGCGATGGGTTGTACCAAGGCCTCAGTCACCGCGAATTAGGCAATGCATTGAGCCTGATTTCGCCGCAAGTTGCGCTGGCGCGTCTGTTTGATGGAGTGCTGCGCGGTGCAGCCAGTGACAACGTGAGCGCGGTGGTGATTCGCCAATGACGGATCTTGAAAGGTCAGCGCAAACACCGGCAACAACCCCCGATTTCCGCGCAATGCCCACAGTGCTGGGCAAGCGTTACCGAATCGAACGTTTGCTGGGCGCAGGTGGCATGGGCACGGTGTATCGGGCAGTGGATCTGTTGCACGAACAATTCGCAGACCCGCAGCCTTACGTCGCGCTCAAAGTGCTCAGCGAAGCATACGAACACTCACCGGACGCCAGCGCGTTGCTGTTCAGTGAGTTCGCGCTGATACGCCACTTACGCCACCCCAATGTACTGCGCGTGTACAGCTTTGAAGTCGACACGCAACACCAGCGGGTGTTTGTGGTGATGGAGCTGTTGCGCGGCCCGACCCTGGACCGTTTGTTGTGTGAACGTCCTTTGGGGATGGCGTGGTATGAGTTACGCGACATTGCCTTGCCGCTGCTGGATGCCCTGAGTCATGCCCATGAACGAGGTGTGCTGCACGGCGACATCAAGCCGAGCAATGTTTTGCTCAGCGAAGACGGAATCCGGTTGTTCGACTTTGGTTTGGGGCAAGCGGAGGAGGGCACATTAGACGGCTTGGCGCATGTGAGCCGGCGCCGGGTCAACGCCTGGACCCCCGGCTACGCCGCTCCCGAAATTCTTGAAGGAGCGCCGCTGACCCGAGTCGCCGACCTGTATGCGTTGGGGTGTTTACTGTACGAACTGGCCAGTGGCAAGCATCCGTTCAACCGGATGCAAGCCACCGAAGCCCGCGATATGCGGCCCAAAATAAAACTGAAACGGCCCCAGCGATTGTCGCGATATGCCTGGCCTTATGTGCGCCAGGCACTGAGCTTCGACCCCGAACAACGCAGCGTCAGCATTGCTCAACTGCGTGAGGCATTGACGGTTAAACCGGGGTTTTGGGGCTAGGCGTTTCATTGCAAGCCGCGTCGTTGGGTCAAATTTAGCCAGGCAAGGTGCAGAGCGAAGGGAGCGGTTGTTCCCTCCTCAAGCTCTGCAACACCGCCTGGCAACATTGGATACAGGGCCCCTAGGAACGAAAGCCCTCGTGGCGCATGGCGGCGTTGCTCGATGCTTATTTCATGGGCTCTGCGCGATGGTTTAAAGATCAAAAGATCGTGAGGCTAGCTCGCTCCGACAGCGGTTTTCTAATCCAATACGTTGAGTTTCTGCGCCCGAGTAATCGCCTGAATACGGCTCGTCACATGCAACTTGCAGAACAGGTTCTTGAGATGCCATTTCACGGTCTCGGCTGAAATATCCAGGCTGCGGGCTATTTCTTTGTTGGCCTGACCTTGTGCAATCAGTTGCAGGATTTGCAACTCGCGCTCACTCAAACTTGGCTCGCGGTTGGCATTGCCTTGGCGATGGATGTGTGGGGCGCTGTCTTCGAGCAGGCTGCGCAGGTAATCGGCGGTCTCGCCACGTGCGCTTTTCAAAAGCGTTTCGAGCAGCGCTGGCATGGCATCCCCCGCATCCAGCAGGCTGCGTCGCAGGTTTTGGCGACACGCCAGATTAAGCAGCGGCAGCAAGGTCGTCACGGCGCTCGCCTGATCATCCGGCCATAACGCACAGGCCAATGCCGCGCGACTGCGGGCGGCGCGCAGCAATTGGCCTTGGCGTTCATCGTTTTCCAGCAAGCCTTGCCATAACGTGGCGGCCACCGACCATTGCTTTTGCGCGGCGGCGATATGGCAGTGCGCTTCGGTGCGAGCACGGCTGATGTCGGCATGCGCCGTGAGCGGGTCCAGCGTTTCAAATTGCGCCTGTAACTCCAGCGCCTGAGGCAGTTGCTCGCAGGCCAGGTGAATACGTATTTCCTCGACCAGCAACCCGGCTTGCAGCCGTGGCCAACGGCGTAACGTTGCCAATTGTTGTGCATGCTCCAGCAGGTAGCGCGCCTGCGAAGGGTCGCTCAGCAGCAGGGCGCGACGTGCCAGGCTGGCGTACGCCCCAAGCAGGGCATCCAGCGGGGCGATGACATCTATCTGGTTCAGGCGCTGCGCCACGAGTGTGTGCAGGGCTGGCCAGTCGCCGCGTTCATACAGCAACTCGGCCAAGAGCGCTGCGAGTGTGGCGCTGCCGCTCGATTGCGGGCCGGTGAGGACTTCGGCCGGGGTGAGCGCCTGGCGGTAATACTGTTCGGCGCTGTGCAGGTCTGCTTGTCGAAAGTGGCTTAGCCCCAGCACGAAGGCTCGGTAAACCGTGACAAAGAGGTTGTGTGACGGCGTGGTCGGGCATGGCATGTGGCGCTGTACGGCTTGGGCCTTTGGGTAATGGCCTTGGGTCATGTAGTTATAACTGAGGATGTTGCAGATCAACCCGTCGACCCACGGATCACCGCACGGTACGTGCGCCAGCAACGGTTCAACGCGCTCGATGCTCTGGCTGATATTTTCAGCAAAGGCCTCGGTAATGGCACCCATCACTTGATATTTGATGCTCAGCCTGGTGCTTGGCTGCGAGGTGTTGAACAGGGGCCGCAGGCTATCGAGCAAGCCCCTGGACGCCGAGAAGTGAAAGTGATGCCCCAACGCCCAGGCCAGGTTGAGTTGCAGGTCGATTCGTGGCTCATCCAGTGGTTGGCTGGCGATTTCAGGCATCTGCTGCAACCAGCGCACCAGCGTGCCGACATCGCCTTCTTCGGCCAGCGATTGTGCGCCCTGATTGGCGCAATCGTCGCGACTGCCGAGCTTGCCTGCCGCCAGTGCGTGTCGGATCGCCTCGGCCCAGTATTGATGCTTGGCCAGCCAGTTGCTGGCGCGTTCGTGCAGCTGCACCACGGCAATGTCGCTGTGTTTGAGCCGTTCATTGAGGGTTTCGACAAACAGGGTGTGATAGCGAAACCAGTGCCCCTGGTTGTCCAGTGAAAACAGAAACAAGTTGTGCCGCTCGATCTCGGCCAGCCGCTCGTGGGCGTCGTCGTGCCCGGTGACTGCGTTACACAGCGACGGGGTCAGGCGTCCCAGAATTGAAGTTTTCAACAGAAATTCTTGCAAGGGCACGGGCAGCGGAGCCAACACCACGTCGTACAAATAACGCCCGATCTGCCGGTTGCCCAAGTGCAGGCGGTTGAGGTTGCGTAACGGATCGCTGGGCGCCAGTGCTGCCATCTGGATACCGGTGATCCGGCCTTCGGTCAGGTTCAGCACCCGTTGCAGGTCAGACGCCGGAAAACGCTGGGGGTTGGCACTCGCCAGGTAGTCCTGGGTTTCTTCAATGTTGAAACGCAGGGCGTTGGTGTCAATTTCGAGCAACTGATTGCGCGCCTGCAAACGGCTCAACGGCAGTGCCGGAACGCTGTGGCTGCCCACCAGCACGTGAAAGCAGTTGGGTGCATGTTGCAGCAATTGTTCGAGGTCGCTGAGGATGGCGGGGTGGCTGATCAGGTGCAGGTCGTCGAGTACCAGGTACAGGGCGTTTTGCCGCTGTTGCATCAGGTTGATCAGCTCTCGGATAAACCGACTATCCGCCTGCTCCACGCTGTCTACCAATCCCTCGACATGCTCCAGCGGCTGACCGCTGGCCTGGCTCAAGGCTGCCAGCAAATAACGGCGAAAGACCTGCGGGGTGTCGTCCTGCTCATCCAGGCTGAGCCAGGCCACGCTGTGGCCTTGTTTGAGCAAGCGCTGGCGCCATTGCCCCAGCAACGTGGTTTTGCCGAACCCGGCGGGGCCGCATACCAGCGCCATGCAGCGCTCTTGCACCAGGTTGATTTTTTCCAACAGGCGCGTGCGCGCCAAGACCGTCCCGGCCGAGCGGGGCGGTACCAGTTTGGTGCCAATGAGCGGTAAGCCGTGGTCAAGACCAAATGCAGTCTGACGCTTGAGCGGGGTCAAAGATTTGGCCTGGGTCATTGTTGTTATGTATCCCTCTAGCGCTTGGCTGACGCTGCCCTTGGGGGGGGAAAGAGTACCCCCCAAGAGGCACGTGTCGCGCCCCCCCAAACGGGTAGTTATGGCTGCGACTTTAGACGCTTACCGTAAGGGAGCGCCATCGTCGTACGCCGTCAGGTGTTCGATACCCCCAATAAAAAAAGCCAAGACAAGAGGGCGAACCCATGTCGCTTAGCAAGTCAGAACTGCTTAAGGTCTATCGAAAAATGCGCGAAATTCGCGTGTTCAAAGAACGTCTCCATCAAGAGAACACCACTGGCGATATCCCCGGATTCATTCACCTTTATTGCGGTGAGGAGGCCATCGCCATCGGGGTTAACGAGAACCTTAAAGACGCCGACTACATCGATTCAACCCACCGAGGTCATGGCCATTGCATCGCCAAAGGTTGTGACATTCACGCGATGATGGCGGAAATCTTTGGCAAGGATTCTGGGCTCTGCCGAGGCAAGGGCGGGTCGATGCACATCGCCTATTTGGCCAGCCCGGACGCCGACTACATGACAGGCCAAGCACCGCTGATCGATGGCGGGCTGGTGTTCCGCTAACACTTAACCCCCTGGAGCGAGCTTGCCTCGCGATCTTTTGATCTTTTAAAAGATGATGAGACGAGTCCGCTCCAGGGTTTGAAGTGCTGGCGGCAATCAACGCGCAGCGCCCGCAGATTGGTTGGTGTGTAGTCGTGACTTGTTTTAAGGATGGTCTGAAAAAGCCCTATCTTAAGAAATCAACCCCAGGGAATACGCGGCCTCCAGGTCGATGATTTTCCAAAAAATGGGCTTTTTCAGAGTTTCCTTAGATAATCTATGGTTTTTACGGAATATTGTTCATGCAGGGCAGACTCGAATTCAAGGCGAAAGAGACTTAGGCTTGTGTTTTCTATGACACTTTTAGAGAATGATGATGGCATCTCACGCCCCATCTTCTTAATTATGTTTTCTGCGCTTTTTATATCGTATTTTATTTTGTCGTTGATAACGTTAATATCATCTATATATCTAGTGATCTTGTTGATTTTTTCTTTGCGGGATAGCGTGTTGGTTGCTGCTTCTAAGGCATGTATATATCTGGCGTCATCACTGATTGATTTATCTAGTGTAGGGAAATACTTGTGCGCTTTTTTAAATGGTTTAAATACTTGAGTCACCCAGTTTTGCCCCGTCCGATCCACACGCGTAATCGGATTGTTAGAGCAATACGCATAGGCATTGATGCCGCCCTTGCCAAACGGGCTTA